>CABMPA010000011.1 GCA_902388315.1 uncultured Megasphaera sp.
TGCCCGTCGGCCTCATGGGCGTCGGCGAACCGCTCATCTACGGCGTCACCCTTCCCCTGGGCAAGCCCTTCATCGGGGCCTGCATCGGCGGGGCCTTTGGCGGCGCCGTCCAGGCGGCCTACATGGTCGGCGCCGCGACGATCGGCATTTCCGGCCTGCCCCTGGCAGCCAGTACGGATAACATTCCCATGTATTTACTAGGACTCGTCACGGCCTATATAGCCGGATTCATCGCAACCTGGCTCTTAGGCTTCGACGACCCGAAGGAGGGCGAATAAATGGAAACGGGTATCTCTGTCTATCCCGGTCTGGGAGGGACGATACAAGAAAAAACGGCCCGCATTGAACGGGCCGCAGCTTTAGGAATGACGCGCCTGTTTACATCATTCCATATTCCCGAAACGGACCCGGCAGCCTTCCGCAAAGAATTGCAGGCTGTCCTGGAAACGGCCCGGCAATGCCAATTCGATATCGTCGCCGACGTATCACCTGCTTCGGCGGCCTGCCTGGGCATGGACCGCTTCAATCCGGAAGCCATCGCCAAGCTGGGCATTACAACGGTCCGTTTCGACGACGGCTTCGATGCGGCTAAAATGGCCATGTACAGCCGCATCGTCCGCGTCCAGGTCAATGCGTCGACGCTGAGGCAGGCCGACTTAGAGGACCTCCGAAAAAATGGAGCCCAAATGGAGCATATCGACGGCTTGCACAACTTCTATCCCCGCCCCCACACGGGACTGGACTTAGATTATTTTAAAGCCCAGACCGACTTGCTCCATGCCTATGGCCTGTCCGTCGGGGCCTTTGTCCCCAGCCAGGCTGGACAGCGGGCGCCGCTATATGAAGGCCTGCCGACACTGGAAGCTCACCGCCATCAAGATGTCAGCCTGGCTGCCCGCCATTTGGCCGCCCTGGGCGTCCAGTCGGTCTTCATCGGCGACGACAATCCGACCGATAAAGAACTGCGCGATTTGGCACGAGCCGGCCGGGAAGAAACGGATGTCGTCGTCATCAGGGCCAAGCTCCTCAGCCGGGAACCGCACATCCAGGACCTGTTGTCCTATACGTTTACGGCCCGACCCGATCCGTCGCGGGACGTCATCCGTGCCAATGGCAGCCGGGCCCACCTGGACGGCCGCATCATCGAGCCGGACAGCGATATTTTCCGCAGCCTCCACCGCGGCGACATCACCATAGACAATGCCGACTTCCTGCGGTATATGGGAGAAGTCCAAATCGTCAAATGCGAACTCCCGCCGGAAGAACGGACCAATATCGTCGCCAAAGTCGTAGCGAATGAAGAATTTCTCCTCGACTACATCACGCCGGGACGGAAATTCCGCTTTGAATTCATCCGCTAGGTTCCTCTTTTTTTGCCAGGAGGATGACCGCCCCCAGGATACAGACAATGCCAGCGGCCCCGGTCAATGTCAGGGCTTCATGGAAAATGACGATGCCGACGACCGTCGACGTCAGCGGTTCGACAGAGGCCAGGATAGAGGCCCGGCCGGCTTCCATATGATTGAGACCGGCTGTATATAGGCCAAATGGCAGGGCTGTCGACATCAGACCGAGCAAGGTAAACAGGAGCCCCGTATAGGGTTCCGATACCATCAGGGAAGCCATCACTCCGAAATGGCAGAAAGGCAGGAGCCCCAGAGATGCGATGATGAAGGTCCAGGCCGTGACCGTCATCGGTTCATATTTTGCCAGGGCATAGTGGCCGAAGACAGAATAAAGGGCATAGCCAAAACCACTGCCCAGGCCGGCCAGGATACCCGCAGCCTCGACATGGCCTAATCCCAGACCGCTGACCAGGACGCAGCCGGCAAAGGCCAGACACAGGCAGAACGCCTTGCGCCGCGTAAAGCGTTCATGAAAGAGGAAAATGGAAAAAACCATGACGATGCTCGGCGCTGTATAGAGTAAAATAGCCGCGACCGACAAGGTCGTCAATTCGATGGCTGTAAAATAGCAGATATTGAAGAAGACGATGCTTCCCAGGCCGGTCCCCAGGAACATCCATGAATCGCGCCAGGAAATACGCAGTTTCCCCGGATACCGGCAGAGGATAAGACCGGTCATGGCGACAGCCGTCACCAGGGCCCTTCCAAAAGTAATCTGTAACGGCGACAACCCGTAGGCCGACAACTGGCGGGTAAACAAGCCGATGATGCCCCAGCAGACGCCGGCTGCGACGATGCAGAAAGGCGCCATACGTTCCATTTTCATTGTACCACCTTCTTAAAAAAAAATAGGCCTGGCGAAGGAATAAACGCCTTCGTTCGAGCCCTGGTTTTATTATAGCACAGTCTCTACGAATGATGATATAATAAAAAAAGTAATGTAAACAGAGGTAATCAAACTATGAATCAAGAAATGAAACTCGCCGTCCTCATCGACGCCGAAAATATTTCCAGCAAATACATCGACGTCATCTTATCTGAAGCGAACAATCTCGGCGATGTCATCTACAAACGCATTTACGGCAACTGGACGACGCCTCAGATGGCGTCCTGGCGCAATACGATTTTAGATAACGCCATCCAGCCTGTCCAGCAGTACAGCAACACGATCCGCAAGAATTCGTCGGACTCGGCCCTCATCATTGATACGATGGACTTATTGTATCAGAGCAACCTCGATGGCTTCTGCATCGTCTCGTCAGACAGTGATTTCACCCGCCTGGCTTCGCGCCTGCGGGAATCGCAGAAATACGTCCTGGGCATGGGCGAAAGCAAGACGCCCCGGTCCTTCATCTCGGCCTGCAACAAGTTCCTCTATCTCGATGTTCTCTGGGAAGAAGCAGAAGAACATGAAACGGGTGAACACGAAGAAACCGGCCATGAAGAAGGCCCGGCAGAGCACACCAGCCCGCAGGCTAAGGCCGAAAAGCCGGAACCCGATAACCATACCAGCGAAACGCCGGCAGCCCGCCCGATGACCCCGCCGGAAACGATGCCCCTCCACGGCAAGACGCCGGGCAAAGATTTTTCTACTATCCGCCAGGCTTTAATCAAACTGACGGAAGAAAATTCCGATGACAATGGCTGGATTTTCTCAGGTACCCTGGGAAATCTCCTGAGCAAACAGTTCTCCGACTTCGACGTCCGCAACTTCGGCTACAAGAAATTCGTTCCTTTCATCGAATCGCTGAAGCTTTTCGATGTCAACACGTTCACGGACGAAAAGAACCGCACAGTCAAGCACAATTATTTCAAGCTCAAACAAACGCCCAAGCGGCCACGGCGTACATTCCGCCCGTATTATAAACAGCGCGGCCGTTAAAGACACTCGATTCACGGAGGATACCCGCCATGGATGCGAATACACAAAAGGCGCTGGAATCGCTGCGCCGGCGAAAGGTCAATTCATCCATCGCCATCGCAGCGGACCTGGCCAACGACAACTTAAACAGTATCTGCCGTCTGGCACTGGCCTGGATCAGCGACGGCAATGTCCACGGCATTTCCTATTTCATCAAGCCCAGGGAAGGCCCGGTCGAGGCGCATAACCTGACCGAAGCCATGCTGGCCGACAGTAAGCCCTTCGACGTCGTCTGGGACGAAGACATCTCGCTGCTCCTCAAAGATGCGGTCCTGTCAGCCTACCGTTCGGAAAAGCTCTTTCTGGCCATCAAAGCCAGCTATGAAGCATCGGGACGGGAACTGCCCCTGAAAGATGTTTACATCCGGGACTTGAAATTCCTGGCCGCCACCTACATGCCCAACCTGGCCAATGACTCCTTGTCATCCATTCTGCACCGCATGAAAATTCCCGTTGACATGGATAATGCCCTGAGCCGGGCCATGGCTTGCATCTGTGGTTTGAGCTGGCTGGAAAACCTCTATCCCATTTCCAGTTATGGTATCCCCTTGTCCGCTATCATGGCCGGTGCCTTGCAGGGTCAACCGGAAGAAGTCGTCGAGACGCGGGAAGAACGGGAAGAGAGAGAAAAAAAAGAAGCAAAATATGCCAAATTGACGTATTACACCAAGATGCTCTTCCTGCCCTTCGTCATCTTCTGCCTGTTCATCACCATTTACTACGTCCACCGTTATGGGGAAGCAGAACAGACCAACGTCAACTTCTCCCGCTATTCAGCGAGCGGCGTCCCGGAACTGAGCGATTCTGAAAAAGAAGCCCAGCAGGAAAAGACGCGCCTGCCTTCGAGCAGCGGCCGCTACCTCATGATGCGCGGGACCTACGTCATCCCCGATGAAACGACGATTCCCACCTTCCTCAAGGCCAGCCACGACCGCGATATGGAAACCATCCGTTCCCTCGTCCGGTCCGACAAGATACTGGTCTTCGCCAAACCGACGCGTATCCAGATTACCGGCGACAAAGACAAGAACGGCTTCGTCCCCGTCCAAATCCTGGAAGGCGACTACGCCAATCGCACAGGCTTCGCCGCGGATGATATGATAACAAAATAAAAAGGCGCTGTCGCACGAAGGCTTCTGCCATCATGCGAGGTCCCTTTCTCTTTAATGTTTGAAGTTTGATGTATGACGTTTGAAGCGATGGCTTTAAATTTAAAAACATCCACATCAAACATCAAACTTTCAACTTCAAACTCAAAAAGAGGCTGTCTTCATGCGACAGCCTCTTTTTGAGTTCACGTAAATCGGTCACGGGATTCTTACATATACCTAGCGGGCTCGCCACGTGCGATAACCCCTTTTTTCACATTGACAAGATTTTTTGGTAAATCTGATGATCCCGGAGTGCGGCCCGGCCGATGCCGATGAGGTCAGCCTGGCCTTTTTCCAGGAAGTTTTCCGCTTCGGCGCCGTCAGTAATGCCGCCGGTCAGCAGGACGGGAAGGGTCGTCCCCGCTTTAGCCGCTGCCGATAATTCGACAAAATATCCTGCTTCCGTATGGCCAGGGCGGAAGAAGACGCTCATACCGCCGGAAAGGCTGAGCATATCGATGCCGGCTGCTTCAAAAATCTTAGCGGCTTCGGCCACTTCACCGGCAGAGGCACCGCCGTCCATATAGTCGCTGCCGCCAAGGCGCAGGGAAAGGATAAACCCGCTTCCCAGCCGGCGTCGGATGGCCTGGATGATTTCAACGTGCAGCCGGGTCCGCCCTGCTATAGTCTGTCCCGTATACTCGTCAGTCCGTTTATTGGTCAGCGGCGAATAAAACTGATCCAGCAGATAGCCATGAGCCGAATGGATTTCTACGCCGTCGTAGCCTGCCTGCTGCGCCCGGACTGCCGCGTCGACAAAGGCCTGGATGATGCGCCGGATATCGCCCGGCGTCATTTCCCGGGGAAATTCCGGCTGACCCTGGACCGAAGCCGCCCGCGACGGATTGGGAACGGCACTGGCACTGATGACTTCCTGCCCCGTAATAGCCCGATGTGCCGCACTGCCGGCATGACTGATCTGCACCAAAATCGGTACCCCATGAGCATGGACGGCGTCCGTCAGCCGGCGAAGCCCTGGAATATCGGCATCGGCCGCTAACGACACCTGATTGACACTGGCCCGGCCTTCCGGCGAAATGAAACTGTGTTCCTGGATAATCAGGCCCGGACCGCTGCGGGCCATTTCATCATAATAGGCGACCAGGCCGTCCGTCACCTGGCCTTTCTCCGATTTTTCCGTCGCCATCGGCGGCATGACCAGGCGATTCTTTAAAATAATAGAGCCAACATTCAGCGTTTCGTGTAATAACGGATACATCATAAATCCCTTCTTTCGTAGAAATAATTCAAAGTGGTTCGTGGCTCATAGCGGGCTATCCCACGCCACAAGGACCGCAGGAGCTCAATGACGCGGTCAGATTCGCGCCGGATTTGCCGGGCTGGGGAAGATAGTGGCTCGTGCCTCGTGGTTCGTAGTTCGTAATTAAAACCTACGCCCATCGACTTCTTGGTTTTTGCGTAAGGCATTGGCCGATATGGCACCAGATGCAAGGCGGAGGTTATCCCACGCCACAAGGACCGCAGGAGCTCAATGACGCGGTCAGATTCGCGCCGGATTTGCCGGGCTGGGGAAGATAGTGGCTCGTGCCTCGTGGTTCGTAGTTCGTAATTAAAACCTACGCCCATCGACTTCTTGGTTTTTGCGTAAGGCATTGGCCGATATGGCACCAGATGCAAGGCGGAGGTTATCCCACGCCACAAGGACCGCAGGAGCTCAATGACGCGGTCAGATTCGCGCCGGATTTGCCGGGCTGACAAGGAGAAAAACGCAGGCATAGCGGGGCTCTGTCGAGGCTTTTCGACGCAGTCAGCCCGACAAAGACAAGCGAAGATGACTGCACGAATTGAGCTTCTGCGGTCCGTCAAAAAGCATCCCATTCGGCGAAGCGTTCGTTCATGCGTTTCTTCTTGATTTTCTTGGTTTCCGGTTCAGCCGCAGCGAAGGGCATTTTCCCGGCGGCAATAGTCCGTTTATAAAAGAGTTCAACGGCTTGTTCTTCTGTCAGCCCCAGGCGTTCAAAGATAGCCTGGGCTTTCTTTTTCGTTTCTTCATCCATGTTCTTCGTCTCCTTTGCGCTTGTCATGGCGGTCCTGGGCTTCCTGGTTGATGCCGTCCAGGGTGGCCATGTGCCAGACAGCGTACATCATAGTCTTCATGAGGATGACGCCTAAGACGGCACCCGTACCTTCCCCCAGGGAAAGACCGGCCTGGATAGGCACATCGTATTCGTCGATGCCGCACAGGCGCAGGGCCTGGGCCATACCGGGTTCCCGGGAAATATGGGACGGCAGGGCATAATCGCGGACGGCCGGATTCATGGCGATGGCACAGGCCAGGGCCGTCGCCGTAATGAAGCCGTCGATATAAAAGGGAATCTTTTCGTCAGCACAGGCCAGCATGGCACCGCATAGGGCAGCCAGGTCGAAGCCGCCGACACAGCGCAGTGCGTCAGCCGGAGTCAGCAGCTGGTTTTCATAGCGCTTAACAGCATCGGCAATGACGCGGCGCTTGTGAAAGAGCAGCTTGTAATTGCCCCGGGCCGACCCAAATCCGGTCAGCCAGGACATCTTTTTCGGCGAAAGCGCCGTCAACACGGCGGCTGACGTCGTCGTGTTGCCGATGCCCATTTCCCCAAAAGACAAGAGGTTAACCCCTTCTTTCGCCGCTTCCTGGACCCGTTCGCGGCCCGTCGCCATAGCTCGTGCCAACTCGTCCCGGCTCATAGCCGGCTCGACAGAAAAGTCCTTCGTCCCCCTGGCAATCTTGCGGTCCAGCCCGACAGCGTCGGCACTGTCGATACCGACATCGACGACTTCATAGGGGATATCCTGACTGCGGCAAAAACAGGTCACAGCCGACGTCCCCTGTACCATATGGCAGCTCTGCATATAGGTGATATCCGACAGCTGGGCGACCACACCGGCCCGGACGACGCCGTTGTCGGCAGCGAAGATCAGATGTTTCGGCCGAAGTTCCCGATGAAAAGTCCCCCAGGCCAATAAAATCTGTTTCGCCTGCTTTTCTAAAAGCCCCAGGCTTCCCGGCGGCTTGGCCAGATTATCTATCTGATAAAAGGCCTGTTTCTGATAATTTTCGTAACTCACAGTCATAAATTCCTCTTTTCTAGTCTGAATCGACTCTATTGTACCATGATTACCAATGATTCGCGAATATCACCAAAACGGAATACTCATCTATCCTGTACCACAGATTGCCTTGAAAAAACGTTTAATTTATGTCAAAATAAAAGCAGAGTGGAGGTGGCCATCGTGTCCACAATTAAAGACATTGCCAAGGCTGCTGGCGTTTCCATCGCCACCGTTTCCATTGTCTTGAACGGCAAAGGCCGGGAACGGAAAATTTCACAGGAAACACAACAGCGTATATACAAAATTGCACAAGACTTGAATTACGTCCCCAACCAGTCGGCCAAAAAACTGCGGTCGGCCAAGAAGGACAGCTATGCCATTGCCTTCTATTGGGCAACAGACTTCCGTATCAATTACCTGGCCCGTATCACCCTCGGCATCCAGGAAGAAATCATGAAGCAGGACAAAGCCATTCACCTGACCGTCGTCCCGTACAAAGTCGACCAGCTGCAAAAACAGCTCGAAGCCATGCAGAATGAATTTTTCAACGGCATCATCATCGCTAATATGTCCAACAAGGATATGGACTACCTCAATTCCATCCATATCCCATGTCCTGTCGTCCTCTTCAACCGGAAATCAGACAAATACAGCAGCGTCACCATGGACAACTATACCATCGGCTGCAATGTCGCCAAACATTTCCTCGATAAGGGAATTTTCGATGCCGGCGTCCTGACCCATGACACGTCGTTCCCGATCATGCGCACGTGGATGCAGGGTTTCCTCGATACCTTTGCCAAGGAAGGGCATCCTGTCCCGGAAGAAAATATCATCCTCTGCGATACGTCTTCGTCGAGCGCTGTCGAAGCGACGAAGAAGCTGTACCAGAAAAAGCAGATACCCCGGGCTATGTTCTGTGAATCCGACGTCCTGGCCCATGGCGTACTCTTCGCCTGCCACGAACTGGGCATAGCCATCCCGCAGGACCTGGAAGTCTTCACGATTGGGATCAACATGGCTGAGTTCAATGACTATGCCATTCCCTCGCTGTCCCGCGTCGATATCCCCATGGGTGAAATCGGCCAGCACTGCCTGCACCTCATGGTAGACCTCATTGAAAAGAAAAAACCGAATCCTACGGTCCAATTCGTAGAAGGAAAAGAAATCATCGGCCAATCATCCCCGCGGTAAGGGGTGTAAAAAGGAGCTGTTGCTTACGCAGCAGCTCCTTTTTGAGTATTAAGTTTGCAGTTTGTAGTGAAGTTTTTTAAATTTAAAGGTCTTTTCTAAAAACTACAAACTCTATACTACAAACTTTAAATCCCCAGCACTTCCCGCACGATGCGGGCGACGTCCTGGAATTCGTCGTCGCCGATGGTGCGCAGGGACAGGATGACGGAGTTGTACTGGACACGGGCAATGATGGGGATGTCGGCATGACGCAGGCGTCGTTCCAGTTCTTCAGGCGTCAGGTCATCGGCTTCAATAGCCAGGGCCCAGCCCGGCAAGACCGTATCCGGGCAGGCGCCGCCGCCGACACAGTCGTCTACCTGGCGCAGGGAAATACGGGCTGGCAAGCTATCTACATCCAAGACCTGCCACAGGGTTTCAACCCGCTTTCTTATGGCTGTCTCCGTCTGGGCCAGGCAGCGCAAGGTCGGGACTTGGCGAATGGCCGTCCCGTCACGATAGGCCTGCAAGGTCCCTTCTAAACCGGCCAGGGTCATCTTATCGACGCGCAGGGCCCGCAGCAGGGGATGATGTTTCATCGCGTACAGATAGGCCGCTTTGCCTGCGATGATGCCCGCCTGAGGGCCTCCCAGGAGCTTATCGCCGCTGAAGGTCACGATGTCGCAGCCGGCCTCCAGGATTTCGCAGACTGTCGGTTCATGGGGCAGTCCCAATCTTTCCAAATCCACGAACAAACCGCTGCCTGCATCCTGGATACAGGGCAGGCCATACTCATGAGCCAGATTAGCTACTTCGGAAACCGGGACACTTTCAGTAAAACCGATGATGCGGTAATTACTGGTGTGGACTTTCATGAGAGCCGCCGTTTTTTCCCCGATGACCCGTTCATAGTCGGCCAGATGGGTCTTATTGGTCGTACCGACTTCGCGGATATGGCCGCCGCTCTGTTCGATGACATCAGGAATCCGGAAGGAGCCGCCGATTTCGACGAGTTCCCCCCGCGATACAACGACTTCCCTGCCGGGGACCAGACTGGCCAGGGTCAATAGGACGGCCGCCGCATTGTTATTGACGACGATGGCATCTTCGGCACCGGTCAGCTCACAGAGGAGTTCCCGGACGTGGTCATACCGCGACCCCCGTTTCCCGGAAGCCAAATCATATTCCAAATTGCTGTAATGACAAGCCAATCCGGCAATATGCCCGGCCAGTTCCGGACTGAAGACGGCCCGGCCCAGATTCGTATGCAGGACCGTCCCGGTCGCATTGATGACCCGGCGCAGATGGCCTGCCGTTTCAGCCTGCAGACGCCGGACGACGGCCTGGTCGAAGGCATCCCTGGAAAAAGGCTGATCCCACTGTCCTGCCAGGATGGCCCGGCGCCGTTCATCCAGTACAGACCGGACGGCATCGCGGACAGCCTGGCGCGATGTCCGTTCCTGCCAGGCTTGCAGCACCGGCCGCTGCAATAAATGGTCTACATCGGGCAGCTGCCGAAGCAGCCGCTGTCGTTCTTCATCCATGGTCACTCTCCCCTTTAGGTTCATAGTTCCTGGCGCGTGGTCCGGCCAGGCGTCCGTCGCTGACGCGGCAGGTTATTCCGCAGCGGTCCATGTATTCCAAGATGAGCAGAGCCTGCTGGCGGCTGATTCCCAGGGCATCGCGGAAATCGCCCAGCGTCAGTGTCTTCCCGGCCTGCAAATATTGACAAACCCTTCGGGCGGCTTCCGTCATGAACCGCTTGGACAAGATGAAGTCTTTCGATAAAAAAACAAGACTCTTGCCGTTGAGGGCATCGGCAACATCCGGAGCCTCTTTGCCCAAAGCCAGGACCTCGCGTACCGGGACGGGTACATAGCCGCTGTGGTCCAGCCTCTTTTCGATAGCTGACTGTACTTTCCGCTGAGACGGAGAAAAGGTGATGCGGAACTGTTTAGCCGCCACACACTGACGGGACAGACGGCAGACACCGCCAGCCGTCAGCAGGCGCAACAAGGCCGTCCCATCATTTTCATCGAGGGCCAGGCGCCTCCGGAAGACCGGTTGGGGAATCCCAGGCTGCAGCGGCTTTTCCTTGTGGTAAGCCAGAAGTACCTGCAAGGCTTTTGCCTGCCAGGCCTTATAGACATCCCTATGGATATAACCCTGACGAGTCCGTCGGACAGTCCCGTCTTGCCGTAAATGGTCCAGAGCCGGTTCCACCTTGGACAAGGGCAGATCCGTCGCCCCGGCGATGACTTCGGCCTGGGTAAAGGGAACCTGGCGCAGGCGCAGGAATTCAGCGACGACGGCATCCGTCAGGCCGGCATCGCGGGCTTCCAGACTGACCACAACATCTTCTTTGAAGCGGCGGTGTTTTTTAGGATGGGCGTCAAGGATTTCCCCGCCGGCTACGGTGTGCATCGGCGAAAAAGTCCGCAAGATGAAACGGTCCCCGGCCTTGACATAGATTTCATCCTTCTCCAGTCGCAGCTGCAAAAAACCATCGGTCCCCGGTGCAATCTGTTCGGCCCCTAAAGGCACGATGCGGACCATGACTTCCCGCGTCCCGACGAGGAGGCGCATGCGCTGCCATAGAAGCAGCGGTGCCGCATCGGCCAGACAGGTCACTTTGACATCGACCATCCTCGTCGCGGCAAACTCCGGCGCCGTACAGAGGACGTCGCCTCGATGGACGGCACCGCAGGAAATCCCTGCCAGATTCAAGGCCGTCCGCTGCGGCGGGTCCGCCCGCGGGACATCCTGCTCGTGGGCCTGCATATTACGGATACGCAGGCGCCGGCCACCGGGGTAGAGCCAGACTTCGCCGCCATTGACCATAGGGCCGTCGATGAGGGTGCCCGTGACGATGGTACCGAAACCTTTGATGGAAAACGACCGGTCGACGTTGAGGCGGCCCATCCCCTGGGCTGTCTCTACAGGGAGGCTCGCTGCCATGGCCTGGATTTCATCAACCAGTTCCGTCAGGCCGCGGCCGCTGACGGCATCGGTGATGACAACAGGCGCGTCTTCAGCTGCCGTATCGGCCAGATTCTGACGGATATCCTGCAGGGCCAGGTCGAGCAGCATTTCGTCGACCGTATCGGCCTTGGTGACGACGATGATGAATTTATGCACGCCAAGAAGGGTCAAGATGTCGAGATGTTCTTTCGTCTGCGGCATGACCCCTTCATTGGCATCGACGACGAGCAGGACCAGATTGAGGCCCGGCAGGCCGGCGACCATATTCTTGATGAACTTTTCATGACCCGGTACATCGACAATACCGGCCCGCGTACCATCTGGCAGGTCGAGCCAGGCAAAGCCCAGGTTAATCGTCAATCCCCGTTTCTTTTCTTCCGCTGTCGTATCCGTCTCGATTCCGGTCAGGGCCCGGACCAGCGTCGTCTTGCCATGGTCGACATGACCTGCCGTGCCGATGACGATATGTCTGGCCATCCTATCAACCTTCTTTACTTTTAGTGTATGTGACACATAACCCCTGGCGGCAGGCATGATATAAAGCGACCCATGCCAGCCCCTTCTCATCGAGGAGGGCTGTCAGGGCCGCTTCATCAGCTAATTCATAGCGCAGGGAGAAGCCGCACGAGGCATCGAGCTTCCCCGGCGTCGGAATGATGCGCACAGCCAGGCCGGCTGCTTTCGCCAGCTTTTCGCCTTCCATGGCCTGCCGTGTCGACGGTACCAGGGCGACGCCATACGTTTCCCCGGCCATCAGGCACCTTGTTTCAGGGCCTGTTCGACGGCGATAGCCAGCTGATCGGCACAGGAGGTCCCGCGGTCGCCACAGGGATTCCCTTTCAGGAGCTTCACAGCCCGGGCAGCATCGGTATCTTCCAGCAATTTACTCAAAGCCAGGGTGTTACCGGGACAGCCGCCCACAAAATGGACGTTGTGCAATTTGCCATCTTCCAGGCTGAACGTAATCTGACGGGCACAGGTTCCCTGTGTCATATAGGAATAGTTTTTCATGAAAATCCTCCTCCGGCGCCAGCTTTCTTATTTGAGCAAAGCGTCCAATTTTTCTTTCAATACATTGTCCGGAACGACGCCGATGACGCGGTTGACCACTTTCCCGTCTTTGAAGAAGACCAGGTTCGGAATCGTTGCGACGTCATACGACTGAGCTACACCCGGATTTTCGTCGACATTGATCTTGCCGATCTTGATTTTTCCGGCATATTCTTCGGCCAAGTTGGCGATGACCGGTCCCATCATCTGGCAAGGACCGCACCAGTTAGCAAAAAAGTCGACCATGACCGGCTGACTGCTGTTCAATACTTCCTGCTGAAAATTATCGGCTGTAAATTTATATTCCATGAGAGACTCCACCTTTCTTTTTGACTATTTGTCTTTTATAACTAATTCCATTATATATTACTATACAAAAGCAGTCAAGTTTTCCGGGTAAATTGCAAAAAAAGCTTACATTTCCGCAATGGCCTGCAAAGCATGCACAGCAGCCCGGACATCGTCAGCCGTCGTGAACTGGGAAAAGGAGAAGCGCACAGCCCCCTGAACGGCCGTCCCCAGAGCCTGGTGGATGAGAGGGGCACAGTGATAGGCCGGGCGCGTCGCCATCTGGTACGTCTGCCAGAGGATGTCGCTGACGACAGCCGATTCCGCTTCACCGATATTGAGGCTGTAGACGCCGACGCGGGGACCGGAAAAGTCACCATACAGGCGGATGCCCGGTATTTTCTGGACAGCCGGTATGAAAATCCGGGCCAGTTCTTCCTGATGAGCGGCCGCAGCGGCGACGCCGCCGTCCAGGAGGCGCTTTATCCCTGCGTCGAGGCCGGCAATGCCCGCTACGTTGGCCGTGCCCGCTTCAAAGACGCCGGGGACGGCCGAAGGCTGCTCCCGCTCAAAGGAATGAACGCCGTCGCCGCCGGTGATATACGGCGTCACAGCCGCGTCGCGGCGGATGACAATGCCGCCAGTACCACCGGGCCCGTAGAGCGATTTGTGCCCTGTGAAGCAGGCTGCCGTGACGATGCCATCGGACAAGTCGACGTCGATGGCACCGGCCGTCTGGGATACATCGATGATAAGCCCTAAATGGTGGCGCTGGCAAAAGGCCTTGATACGGGACAGGTCCAGGACATTGCCGGTCACGTTCGAAGCGTGATTGCAGACGAACCACTTCGTCTGCGGCGCCAGCAGTTCTTCCATGGTATCATATCGCAAGGCACCGCTGGGACTGTCACTGCCGATAACGGCCAGGGATACCCCTTCTTTTTCCAGCTGGTAGAGCGGCCGCAGGACGGCATTGTGTTCCCACGACGTCGTCAAGACGCCGTCACCGGGATGGATGAGCCCTTTGAGGACCATATTCAGGGCCGCTGTCGAATTGTGGGTAAAAGCGACGTCGTATTCCGGGCCGCAGTGAAACAAGGCCTTTACATCGTCTTTCGCCTGTAAAACGATACCATAGGCCTTCAGGGCGTAGCCGTGAGCCCCGCGGGACGGATTGCCGGCCGTCCCTGCTGACAGGACGTCATAGACGGCCCGGGCAACAGCTTCCGGCTTCTGCGCCGTCGTCGCCGCATTATCGAAATAATACATGAAATCACCTCCTGGGTAGTAAAAAAGAGGCTGTCTTAATGCGACAGCCTCTTTTTGAGTATTAAGTTTGCAGTTTGTAGTTTTTAGTAAGGGTTTTGAAATTTAAGGCCATCTTCTGCAAACTACAAACTCTGTACTCCAAACTATTCTTAAATTCCGAAACGGGCGAAGATGGTGTCGACGTGGCTGAGCATCTTCTTGACATCGAAGCAGCCTTCGATTTCTTCTTCCGTCATATATTTCTTGACGTCTTCGTCTTTTTTCAGGTTTTCCAGGAAGTCTTCCCCTTCGAGCCAGCGTTTCATGGCATTGCGCTGAACCCAGCGGTAAGCCTGTTCGCGGACAGCGCCTTTTTCAACGAGCGTATTGAGGATGATCGGGCTGTAGATGAGACCGCCAGTGAGGTTGAGGTCTTTCATCATCTTGTCCGGATAAACCAGGAGCTTGTCGATGACGCGGGTAAAGGTCTGGAGCATGTAGTCCAGGGCGATGGTGCTGTCCGGCAGGATAACGCGTTCGACAGAGGAATGGGAAATATCGCGTTCATGCCAGAGGGCAACGTCTTCCAGGGCTGCCTGGGCATTGCCGCGGATGACACGGGCTAAGCCGCACATGCGTTCACAAGTGATCGGATTGCGTTTGTGAGGCATAATGGAAGAACCTTTCTGTTTAGGGCTGAAATATTCTTCGGCTTCGCGGACTTCCGTGCGCTGAAGGTGACGGATTTCCGTTGCCATCTTATCGATGGAGCTGGCGATGACAGCCAGGGTCGTTACGAATTCAGCATGACGGTCACGCTGCAAGGTCTGGGACGAAATCGGCGATGCGGCAATGCCGAGGTGTTCGCAGACATATTTTTCAACAAAGGGATCAACGTCGGCATAGGTACCGACAGCACCAGAAATCTTGCCGACAGCAATAGTTTCTTTGGCGTGTTTCATACGATCGATGTCGCGTTCGATTTCAGCCATCCAGTTGCACAGCTTGAGGCCGAATGTCGTAGCTTCGGCATGGATGCCATGGGTACGGCCGATGCACGGTGTATATTTGAATTCAACGGCACGGCGGCGCAATACGGCATGGAAGTTTTCCAGGTCTTTGATGAGGATGTCCGAAGCCTGTTTGAGCATGTAGCCAAGAGCCGTATCTTTGACGTCTGTCGAGGTCAGGCCGAGGTGTACATATTTGCCGGCTTCACCGATGTTTTCCGAAAGCGTCGAAACAAAAGCCGCAATGTCATGATGTGTTTCCGCTTCGATTTCATGGATGCGGTCGACAGAAAAAGCAGCTTTTTCGCGAATTTCTTTGGCTGCTTCTTTAGGAACATTGCCCAGTTCGGCCTGTGCTTCACTAGCCAGGATTTCGACCTGTTTCATCGTATCCCATTCATTGTATTCTGTCCAAATATGACCCATTTCCGGTTTCGTATAGCGTTCAATCACAGTTGATCTCTCCTTTGTAGTTGACATGAGTACGGTAGAAAAACTCACCAGTTTTATTATACACTATCTATGGCATCGAAGGTAGCCGTTTTTACAAGTTTTATCGTAATTTCGCCAGAAGCTCCCTTCCTCTTCGGCATGGGAATCTCCCTATGTATTTTTCTGTATTCTGTCGACCAATGCCATCAACATTAAGCAGTCCTTCTTAGCTGCACTGATGTGCCGGGGATTTTTAAAATATTATATCGAGAAATTAGCAAAAACCGCGTCACTCATTGGAGAACGCGGCTTTTTCTTATCGAGATTCTGTTATTTCACAGCCTATTTTTTCAGGATTGTTTTTTTTTACAGTCTTAATATTCAATTTAATTGGTTCTATTTTCTGGATAACAAACAGGATAATTGCTGCAGCAATTGCAATCAAGCCGCCCGCCACGACCAGGGCCATTTGGAAGGAGCCTGTCATTTCCACGATGAGGCCTGTTACTGTGGGTGCTAAAACGCCAGCGATAGCGCCGACAGTATTCATAGCGCCGGTAACCGTTGCCGACATGCCTAAGGGAGAAACTTCACTAGCCATGGTCTGCATCATACCGCCAATCGTAGAAGCCGCCGCTATATTAATGGTCAGGATCAGCATAGCAATCATCGGGTCTTCAACAAACGCTACCGCAATAATGGTGGCTGATAATGCCTGCGCAGCTACAAGTACGCCTTTACGGGCAATGGTCTTACTAAATCCTTTGCGGATAATGAAGTCTGAGATAAAACCGGTCAAAGGTTGTGTAATAAACGCTACGACAAAAGGAAGGGATGCGTAAAAACCCATTTCTAATACAGAGAATCCCCGTTCCATGACCAGATAAGCTGGAATCCATGTCAAAAACATGAAGTACAAGTAATTGGCGCCAAACTTGGCAACAAATAACCCGAGGATCGTGCGGTTTGTTACTAATTGCAGCCAAGGGACTGGCTGCTTTTCCATCTGCACCTTGCTTTCCACAGATTTGCCAATAACACGACCTTCATTTTCATCATACCAGAAGAACCAAAACAGACAAAATAACAAGCTGCCAACACCCGTAACAATGAAAGCCAGACGCCAGTTGAACTGAGCAATCAGGAAACCGATGACTACGGGAGTCAATGCATATCCTAAGCGGGCGCCGGCCAGATAACATCCTGTCGCCGTTGCTCTTTCCCGACCGGGGAACTGTTCAGCAGCAATTTTAGCCATCGTGGGAAAAACGCCGGCTTCGCCAACGCCAACTCCCATACGGGCTATCATCAGGCCAATAAGATGGGTCATACCCCCGGTAAGGGCAGACGCCACTGACCAGATAGCGGCAGCACCACCTAGTACTTTTTTCGCACCAAATCGGTCAGCTAACCGGCCAGCCGGAATATTGCAGATTGTATAGGACCAAAAGAAAGCCGATAACAACAATCCCATCTGAGTGGGAGCAATGTCCAGTTCGTCCATGATAACTGGGGCCGCCACACTTATGCTACTGCGATCCAACCCCATGACAACCATACAAACAAACAATACAGCAATTAATTTTACACGATATGTTTTTATTTTAGAAGCATCCTGCATAATGATGCACTCCTCTCCAGGACAATTCCATCATTCTGCAGGAATTCTCCTTCACGTTCTGTTGAAAAAAGGCGGTTGTCCTCGGCCTTACTTTCAATCCCGTTCATAAAAATAATGTTAGGATTGCCTATTAAAAATCAAACATGCCGACCGGTTTCTTATCAGGAACACGGACATCCGTGTATGTCGGTGCTGTCGTATAATCAATATCATGAATCGGCCAGGTCGGTTCTTTGCCTTCATATACTTCTTCGATGCCCATCGCAGAGAAGTACGAAGCCCGGTGGGCCGCTTCCACAGAGTTACCGCCGATGTGCGGATAAATGATGACATTATCCAATGTCAGCAGTGGATTGTTAGGATCAACTGGTTCATGGGCAATAGCGTCGAGTCCGGCGCCTGCGATAATTCCATTTTTGCAGGCCTGATACAAATCCATTTCATTGACACAAGCGCCACGAGCCGTGTTAATCAGGAAGGCTGAAGATTTCATCATAGCCAGTGTTTCCTTGTTAATCATCTGACGGGTAAGCGGCGTATTCGGCGTATGCACAGATACATAATCACTTTCCTTAAAAATCCGGTTCAAGTCGCGTACGACTTCGACACCTTCCGGAAATTCAGCTGCCCGTTTATACGGGTCGTATGCCAAGACGTTCATTTCCAGCCCTAAAGCCCGCTTTGCTACACGGCTGCCGATATTGCCACAACCAATGATGCCTAAGGTCTTGCCATTAAGAGTTGTTTTGTGAATCTTCAGTTTTGCTTTATAATAGTCTTGAACCCAGGTCTTACGCAGTTTCAAGACATTGCGGCTACATTCAAACATAAGCATGATGGCTGTTTCAGCAACAGAGGTACTGTTCGCTACAGGAGCATATAAAGTCTGTACCCCATTATCATGGCAAGCTTTGACATCCAGTGCATCAAAGCCGGCACCGTGACGGGCAATAACTTTCAGATTCGGATTCGCTTCAATGACTTCGCGGGTAATCGGGGTAATACGTACAATCATCGCATCCGGTTTATATTCCTTCATATCTGCCAAGACGTCCGCTGTTTCAAAACCTCTTCCACGGATCAATGTATGACCAGCATCCTTCAACAACTGCGCTCCTTCTTCCATGATTTCCTGAGGTAATAAAATTTTCCATGCCATAATGCGTCTCTCCTTTTATAAATCAATTGTAATAATTATATGTAATGTATATCATGTCTTTTGTTTACAACTACATTATATTTTAAAATCATATACAAGTAAAACTATGAATTTTATTATTTTTTACAAAATATTTTTGTGAGCACGTGTTTTCTAATTTTATATTTCCATGAACAACATAAACAAAAATACCGACAAGCAACATCATGTTACTCATCGGTATTTTTGTATCATCCGTTGTATAGATTACGGTTAGGCACGGTAGTAGTCATCAATAATTTCACAGCCTTTAGCTTCCAGGGCTTTATCAACCCAGGATTTATCACGTCGGCCATTCGCAATTTGTTCCAGACTAGCTGCTTCAGTCTCATGCTTCTTCCACGCTTTAGCGGCGATTTCCTTAGCCTGTTTAGGTGGCACAATGACGACACCATCAGCGTCACCAATGACAATATCACCGGGGTTTACGACAACACCACCACAGGAAATGGGCACATTGATTTCACCCGGTCCATCTTTGAAGGGACCTTTCGGCATGACGCCACGAGCATAAACGGGCATATCCAGTTTTTCCAGATCAGCTTTATCGCGTACGGCGCCATCAATGATGACCCCAGCAATACCCAAAGACTGGCATTCCGTCATCATGATATCGCCACAAAAGGCATTGGAGATATCACCATCGCCATCAACGATGATAACGTCGCCTGGCTGAGCCATTGCGATGGCTTTATGCAGTAATAAGTTATCACCAATGCGGGCACGAACAGTAAAAGCAGTCCCCAGCAACGGTTTGTTATTGAACGATTTAATCGCCGAATTCACACAGAAGAAACGGCTCATAACATCGGCAACATTGGCTGCCGGAAGTCCTTTGAATGCTTCTATGAGTTCTTTTTCAGGACGATTGATTTTAGTGAAAATACGAAAACCTACACACATGATGAGTTCCTCCTATATACCAATAATTGATTATATTTTCTAAATATGCGGAATTGATTTCTTATTTACGATCTGGTTCGTAGATGTAATCAGGCGCACAATATACAACCTGTCCATCTTTGATGGTCATCTCTGGCTTCAACTGCTTCGTGCCAACAAATTTTTCACCTTTCCAATCTAAATAAGTTTGATGCAAATCTATCCAGTCAAAGATAGCAATATCTGCATGGGCTCCTTCAGAAAGGCAACCGATAACACCTTCCATCTTCATCAGTTTAGCCGGGCGAGCTGTCGACATTTCTACGACTTTCTGCATCGGGATGCCCATGCAAATATAACGGGACATCAGATTAGGAAGGGAAAAAATAGAACGTCTGTACATGCTGCCGAGAACCAGGTCCGTACTGCACATATCCGCGATGAATCCTTGTTCCATAGCTTTCCTCATAATCGTGAAGTCACCATGTTTGCGGCCTTCAGCAGTATCGAAGATAATACCTCGTTTCCTGGCTTCTATGACACAGTCATAGAGCTTTCCATTATCATCAAGAATTGTATTTTTAGCTCCTTGGTAGACGTGTTCAAAAATATCACCGGGACGAAGTACATCTAATACTTCTTTCGTCGGGACCGGAATATTCGTACAATGGACCTCTACAGGGCAGCCAATTTTATTCGCAATGCGGACGGTCTCTTTCAACGGTTCAATTCCCAAACCCTGAGCCAGTTCTTCGCTTTGCCGGATTTTCAGACCTAATATATTATCTTCATTTTCATGGTAAATGCGATCCATTTTTTCAGGATTGAAATATTTAGGATTGATATTTTCATGATAGCTTGTCGTGACCAAGCCAGCAGAACAAACTTGCAAAAAGCTCTTAATCGTTACTTTACTACGGGCAATAATAGTCTTGCGAAATAAATTGTAATTCGCTACGCCACAGGAGGCATCTACGGCGGCGGTTACACCGGTCGGCAAATAGGCTAAATCTGGATAAATCCCAATTTCCGTACCTTCAGCAAACATATGGGCATGGGAGTCAATTAAACCGGGAAATACATATCGCCCCTGAGCATCAATCACATGTTTAGCTTCTTCGCCTTTTTCGTAACGCGTAATCTTGCCATTATATACTGCAATATCTTTAACTTCATCTACCCCATTAGCCGGGTCGATGACATGTCCATTCGTAATCAAATAATCCAACATAGATTTTCATCCTTTCTACCACAGACCAACCAGTTTCCAATACGGTACACCAATGCCGAACAAAATAACCAAGGACATAGCCACCATCGTCGTGCCAACCCGCCAGAAATCTTTCTGCGGTACATAACCAGAGGCAAAGGTAATCAAACCGGCACCATTGCCATAATGCGTGAGAAGAGCACCCAGGGGCGAGCAGAAAGCGAGCAGCAGTCCAACAACCATCGGGTTTGCCTGAGTTCCCAGGGTCAGGATGAACAATACTGGGTAAAAAGAGGCAACAAACGCACTATTCGATACGAAGAAATAACGAACAGCCAGGCTGACGAATACAAGAACAGCTGTAACGGTCATACCGCTATATACGGACAAGTCAATGATGCCACCAATATAATCAGCCAGCCAGGTGTAAAAACCAGCAGAAGAAAGGGAAGCGGCAATACCATAGAAGGCGCCATACCAGATAAAGATATTCCAAGCCCCTTTAGCAGCGATAACATCATTCCAGTCCAGGACTTTAGTAATCAGGACCAGGGCCAAGAAGACAAAACCTACATACTGCATCTTCAAGTTAACAAACGGAATCATCGGACCAAACATCCATCCAAGGATAGCCAGGATAAAGAGGCCTAACAACGTTTTTTCAGCTGTTGACATGGGACCTAATTCCTGCAATCCTTTAAGAGCCAACGGTTTCACTTCGGAAAGAGATTTCATTTCCGGTGGGTAAATTTTATAGATAACAAGCGGCGCTAGTAAAAGGATCAAGCCAACAGGAACGGCTGAAGCCAGTACCCAGGTTCCCCAGGTCATATTGATACCAAGCATTTCGCTCATAAGAGCTACAGTAATAGCGTTAGTAGCCATCCCCGTAAGGAACAGGGCCGATGTTGTTTGCGAGCTGGCATACATCAAAACTTCAAGGAACGCTCCCAATTTGCGCGGTGCTTTTTCAGCTGTCGAGCCGATGCCTTGGGCAATATTCTGAAAAATCGGATAAATAATGCTGGTACGTGAAGAATTAGAGCCAGTTGCCGGACTCAAGAGCAAGTCTGTGATGACCATGATATATCCCAGCCCCAATGTAGAGTTACCAGCCCGGATTAGCAAATTATAAGCAATTCGTTTTCCCAACCCGGTCTTGATGAACGCTGTACAAACGATAGTAACCGTAGCGATGAACCAAGCCATATCATTGCCATAGCCGCGCAGGAGAATCGAGCTTTTCATAAACATCGAAGCCAGACCAACGATGATCAACGTGACAACCGGTTCCGAGAAGGGCCGGAATACCAGCCCCATCAACAATCCAAGATACAAAGCAACAATATGCCATGTTTCGGCTTCCAACCCTGTCGGCACAGGACCATTCCATATGCCTATCATGACAGCTGCAATAGCTGCTATTTTTAACAATCGTACTTTATCCATGATATATCCTCATTTCTGAAATTAATCGTCTCTATTAAAAATCAAACATGCCGACCGGTTTCTTATCGGGAACACGGATATCCATGTATGTCGGTGCTGTCGTATAATCAATATCGTGAATCGGCCAGGTCGGTTCTTTGCCTTCATATACTTCTTCGATACCCATCGCAGAGAAGTACGAAGCCCGGTGGGCCGCTTCCACAGAGTTACCGCCGATGTGCGGATAAATGATGACATTATCCAATGTCAGCAGTGGATTGTTAGGATCAACTGGTTCATGGGCAATAGCGTCGAGTCCGGCGCCTGCGATAATTCCATTTTTGCAGGCCTGATACAAATCCATTTCATTGACACAAGCGCCACGAGCCGTGTTAATCAGGAAGGCTGAAGATTTCATCATAGCCAGTGTTTCCTTGTTAATCATCTGACGGGTAAGCGGCGTATTCGGCGTATGCACAGATACATAATCACTTTCCTTAAAAATCCGGTTCAAGTCGCGTACGACTTCGACACCTTCCGGAAATTCAGCTGCCCGTTTATACGGGTCGTATGCCAAGACGTTCATTTCCAGCCCTAAAGCCCGCTTTGCTACACGGCTGCCGATATTGCCACAACCAATGATGCCTAAGGTCTTGCCATTAAGAGTTGTTTTGTGAATCTTCAGTTTTGCTTTATAATAGTCTTGAACCCAGGTCTTACGCAGTTTCAAGACATTGCGGCTACATTCAAACATAAGCATGATGGCTGTTTCAGCAACAGAGGTACTGTTCGCTACAGGAGCATATAAAGTCTGTACCCCATTATCATGGCAAGCTTTGACATCCAGTGCATCAAAGCCGGCACCGTGACGGGCAATAACTTTCAGATTCGGATTCGCTTCAATGACTTCGCGGGTAATCGGGGTAATACGTACAATCATCGCATCCGGTTTATATTCCTTCATATCTGCCAAGACGTCCGCTGTTTCAAAACCTCTTCCACGGATCAATGTATGACCAGCATCCTTCAACAACTGCGCTCCTTCTTCCATGATTTCCTGAGGTAATAAAATTTTCCATGCCATAATG
>CABMPA010000012.1 GCA_902388315.1 uncultured Megasphaera sp.
CAGTTTGTAGTTTTTAGTGAAGGTTTTTAAATTTAAATCCCTCTTCTACAAACTCCGTACTACAAGCTATAAAGAAAAGGGACCTCGCATGATGGCAAAAATCTTCATGCGACAGCCCCTTTCGTCTTGGTCGGAACGGCGAGATTTGAACTCGCGACCTCTTCCACCCCAAGGAAGCGCGCTACCAAGCTGCGCCACGTCCCGTCGACTTTTCTATTTTAACTGATTCGACAGGACTTGTCAATAGTCTATTTGTTATCTCTTTTACGGAAAAACGGCAGGGCGACTTCCGGGAACAAGGTATAGCTCAGGACGTCTTCCGGGCTGGCATTGGGAAAGCCTTCGTCAGCCAGGGCTTTTTTCGATTTTTCCAATTCCGGTTCCAAGTCATCGGCCGGGCGGTGGGTAATGACCGGTTCGTCGCCGATGCACATCTTGCGGAATTTTTCGTCGATCTTGCCGGGGACGCGGCCGTATTTCCCGCGGACGATGTCGCGGACTTCGTTGGTGACAATCTTATAGCGGCCATAGAGGACATTGAGGGCCGCTGCCGAGCCGGTAATCTGGCTGGTCGGCGTAACCAGCGGCGGATAACCGAGGTCGCGGCGGACATTGGGCATTTCTGCCAGGACTTCGTCAAAGCGTTCTTCGGCACCCTGGGCCTTGAGCTGATTATAGAGATTAGTCAGCATGCCGCCGGGAATCTGATACTTGCGGACAGCCGGGTTGATCTGGCTGGGCATGGTCAATTTGAATTCGTCTTCCAGTTCCTTGCGGACGTTCTTGAAGTGGTCGACGATGGGCCACAGGCGGTCGACATCGATGTCCGTATCGTAGATGCTGTGCTGCAGGGCCATGACCATCGATTCTGTCGCCGGCTGGCTGGTAATTTCACCGAACGGTGACAAGGCCGTGTCGATGATGTCGACGCCGGCTTCGATAGCCTTCATATAGGTCATTTCACCGAGACCGCAGGTACAGTGCGTGTGCAGTTCGATAGGTACGGACAAGTGCTTCTTGAGCATGCGGATCAGGTTGTATGCGTCATACGGCGACAGCAGGCCGGACATATCCTTGATGCAGATAGAGTCGACACCCATATCCTGCAATTCCTTGGCGACCTTGGTGAACGATTCCATGGTATGGATGGGGCTGATAGTGTAGACCAGGGCCCCCTGGACGTGGACGGACTTCGTATCTTTTGCCGCCTTGATGGCCGCTTCCAGGTTACGCGGGTCGTTGAGGGCGTCGAAGACGCGGATGATGTCGATACCGTTATCGACGGCGCGGTTGACGAATTCATAGACGACGTCATCGGCATAATGGCGGTAGCCTAAGATATTCTGGCCACGGAACAGCATCTGCAAGGGCGTCTTCTTGACGTGCTTCTTAATCGTCCGCAGGCGTTCCCACGGGTCTTCGTCGAGGAAGCGCATACACGTATCAAAGGTAGCGCCGCCCCAACATTCCAGGGCATTATAGCCGACTTCATCCATCGCTTCCAGGACCGGCAGCATCTGGCGCAGGCGCATACGCGTGGCCGCAATGGACTGGTGGCCGTCGCGAAGGACCGTTTCTGTAATTTTTACTCTTGCCATTCTATTTCCTCCAATGTTGTATTTATCTTCAAAGGTTGGATGCAAAAATCATGCGTACTATTTTATTATATCATAGTAGCCCCGGTTTTGCTATTCACATCGAGGTCATACGCGGCCTGTCCCTGGCTGACACGGATATGACCGACGGGCACGTCGTCCTGGCACCAGGTCAGATGATGAGGCAGGCTCCAGCGGGCTGTCTTGACGGTGACGTTGTGATAGCCCCGGACACGGGATGTATCGCGCCGGTTGTAAGCGATGGTGATTCCCGGTTCGTCCGGCAGACTGCGGAGGAAGGACAGGAGCTGCCGGCCATAGCGGCGGGTATCGACTAATTCGCCCATAGCCGGCGTGTAGGCTCCGGCCAGGACCTGCGTGTCGTCGTCAAGGTCTTCTGTGGCTTGCAGGCCCGTACGGATGCAATTTATGCCCTGTTCCAGGAAGTGCTGCTTCATGTAGGCCGCCCGGACCACGCCTTCATGGATGGTCAAGGGCTGGTATCGGCCGGCCCGCCAGCTGTCGGCCAGGTCCGTCCCGGTGAGGACGGCAACGGGATAGATGCGGGCCAGGTCCGGCTGGAGCTGGCAGATAGCCTCCGTCGTCCGGACCAGGCTCGGCCAGTCTTCACCGGGAAGGCCGGGCATGAGCTGGTGGCCGACGGTGAAGCCGTACTGCCGCAGGAGGGCTGTCGCCGCCACGACATCCCCTGCCGTATGGCCCCGCCGGGCCTGCCGAAGGACGGCATCGTCCATGGACTGGACGCCCAGTTCGACGCAAGTCATGCCATAATGCTGCAGGCGCTGCAATATCTCCGGCGTGATGCAGTCCGGCCGGGTCGAACAGCGGATGGCTTCAATCGTACCCGCGTCTAAGGCTTCATAAGCCGGTTGCAGGAGCTGTTCCTGGACCTCCTCTGGCATGGCCGTGAAACTGCCGCCATAGAAAGCCGCTTCCCAGTGGCGCGGCGTCCGGGCTGACGCCGTGTAGGCCGCGATGAGACGGCGCACCTCATCGGGCGACGGCAGGCCCTGATGCCCCGTGATCTGCCACTGATTGCAAAAGACACAACGATGGGGACAGCCGATATGGGGAATGAAAATAGGGATGATAGACGTTTGCATGATACCCTCCTGTGAAAAAAAGAGGCTGTCTTGTCGACAGCCTCTTTTTAAGTTTGAAGTTTTTAGTTTCGTGCTACAAACTATAAAGAAAAACCTTCGCCTTTCAATTCCATGAGCGCTGTATGCGCTGCATGTTGTTCGGCGTCTTTTTTTGTTTTTCCTGATCCTTCACCAAGGACTTTGCCGTTGACTTTGACTTCCATGTAGAAGGTCTTGTCATGGTCCGGTCCTTCGCTGCGGCACAGTTCGTATTCGATGTGCTGCGGGCCCTTCTGCTGGACGTATTCCTGGAAGAGGGTCTTATAGTCTTTTTCATAATGGCCGCTCTTGACCAGGTCCAGATAGCCCTTGAGCTGATGAAGGATGAATTTGCGTGCTTCTTCATAGGAACTGTCAATATAAATCGCACCGACGACGGCTTCAAAGGCGTCGGCCATGATGCTCGGCCGCGTGCGTCCTCCCGTAGCCAGTTCCCCCTTGCCCAGGAGGATATAATCCCCCATGTGGAACTTGGCACAGACCGAAGCCAGCGGCGTTTCGCTGACGACACTGGCCCGGGCCTTGGACAGTTCCCCTTCAGGCATGTTGGGATAATGAAGGAATAGATATTCACCTACGACCAAATCCAGGATGGCATCGCCCAAAAATTCCAGGCGTTCGTTGTAATAGCCATGGCTGGCCTTGTTTTCATTGGCATAGGATGAATGGGTCAGGGCCTGATCCAAAATAAGGAGGTTGTGGAATTCCTTAAGGCCCAGGACCTGTATGAATTGTTCTAACTGTTGTTTTCGTTCGGTATCCATCAGGTCAGTCTTCTTTATTATTCAGCGTACTTCTTGAAGAGAAGGGTTGCATTATGACCGCCGAAACCGAAGGAGTTGGAAATAGCGACTTTGACGTCCGCTTCTACGGCTTTGCCCGGTACATAATTAAGGCCCAATTCTTTCAATTCGTCTTCCGGTTCGACGAGATTAATCGTCGGATGGACTTTACCCGTTTCGATGGTCATGGCACAGGCAATGGCTTCGACAGCACCGGCAGCGCCGAGGAGATGGCCTGTCATGGATTTCGTCGAGCTGATGAGCATGTCTTTGGCATGATCGCCGAAGAGGCGGGCAATAGCCTTGGATTCGTTGAGGTCATTGAGATGCGTCGATGTGCCATGAGCATTGACATAATCGACATCTTCCGGCTGGAGTCCGGCATCTTTGACAGCCAGGGCCATACATTTGGACTGCTGGATGCCTTCCGGAGCCGGAGCCGTGATATGATAAGCGTCGGCATTGCTGCCATAACCGCCGATTTCACAATAGATGTGAGCGCCGCGTTTCTTAGCGTGTTCCAGTTCTTCCAGAACGACGACGCCGGCACCTTCACCCATGACAAAGCCATCGCGGTCTTTATCGAAGGGACGCGATGCATGCGCCGGGTCATCATTGCGCGTGCTCAAAGCTTTCATAGCGGCAAAACCAGCTACCGCACCAGGAGATACAGCAGCTTCGGTACCACCGGCAACGGCGGCGTCGAGTTCACCGCGCTGAATCATGCGGTAAGCATCACCGATGGAGTTGGTGCCCGTTGCACAGGCCGTGACGACGCTGGCGCAATGGCCCTGAAGACCGAAGACGATGGATACCTGTCCCGATGCCATGTTGGCAATCATCTTCGGTACAACGAAGGGATTGACACGGGACGGGCCTTTGGCAAACAGGCCTTTGTACAAGTTGTGGAGCGTTTCCATACCGCCAATGCCCGTGCCGATGATGGTACCGATGCGGTCGCGGTCTTCTTCATCCAGATTCATTTTGGAATCGTCGAGAGCCAGTTTGGCAGCAGCTACGGAGAACTGCGTGGACGGATCCATGTGGCGGGCTTCTTTACGGTCGATACCGTAGTCAGCGGGGTTAAAATCTTTGACTTCGCCGGCAATGCGGGCAGCATATTCGGTTGCGTCAAAGTGGGTAATGGGGCCGATGCCGTTTTCGCCGTTGAGCAGGGCATTCCAGAAAGCATCTTTACCGATGCCAACAGGAGAAATGACACCTAACCCTGTAATTACTACGCGTTTTTCCAAAGTTTTCACCTCATTATAAAAAGTAACGTAATCAGTCGGGAATGGCTTCCATTTCCCGTTTGATGTTGGCAAATATATCCTTGACCGGCAGGATGTCGTGAATTTCCATCATGCGCTTGCCGGAAAATACCAGACCTGTTTCGACGTCGCCCTGCTGGGCCCGCGTCAATGCCCGGATGATGCAGTATTTGTGGCTGCACTTCTTGAGACACTGGTCACACGTTTCTGGTTTCGGTGCCGTCCCCAGGAGGATCCGTTCGGAGAAAGGCGTACGGATAGCCTGGCCGGGAAGGCCGACAGGACTGTGTACCAGGATGAAGTCTTCCGGCTTATTGGCCCGGAGATAAACTTTCTTCAATTCATCAGCACCGTTCGATTCGACACTGGCAGCGAAACGGCTGCCCATCTGGACACCATTGGCACCGAGACGGAGCATTTCGGCCACATCTTCCCCATACAGTACCCCGCCGGCACCGATGACAGGGATGTCAACGGCAGCGCGGACTTCCGGCACAATGAGGCGGCTCGAACGGTTGGTTCCCAAATGCCCGCCTGCTTCAGCTCCTTCGACAACGACGGCCGAAGCACCCAGGGATTGGGATATTTTAGCTAGTTTGGCAGAAGACACAATGGGGACAATAGGCGTGCCCGATGCTTTGCCCCAGGCGAACATGTCCCGGGAAAAGCCTGCGCCTGCCACAACCAGATCGATTCCTTCTTCAATAGCAGTGGTTACGATACCCTTGAATTCACGGGCTGCAACCATTACATTTATACCTATGATTCCATGAGGAGACAATTTTCTGGCTAATTTAATTTCATGTCGCAATTCGTCAAAAGGCATGCCAGATGCCGCAATAAGGCCGATACCGCCTTCATTGGCCACGGCTGCAGCCAACCGGGCTGTGGACAAACGGATGGCCATGCCGCCCTGAATGATTGGCACCTTTGCTACGAGCTTACCTATTCTTAATTCTGGCAGCTTCACTCTGTTTTCCTCCATTCAAGATACCGGGAGGGGAAGACATGCAACATGCCTCCCCCTTCGGGCTCTTATTGCGTACTTACGCTTTCTTTTCCTTTTCAATGTAATCAACTGTATCTTTGACAGTTTTGATTTTTTCAGCAACATCATCAGGGATTTCGATATTGAATTCTTCTTCGAAAGCCATGATAAGTTCAACGATGTCCAAGGAATCAGCGCCTAAATCATCGATGTAAGCAGCGTCCATTTTGACTTCTTTTTCGTCAACGCCTAACTGTTCAACAACAATGCTCTTAACTTTTTCAAAAGTATCCTGTTCGCTCATATCCATTCACCCCCTTTCAGTGGAGTATGCCTTTGTATTACATTACCATGCCGCCGTCTACGTTAAGGGTCTGGCCGGTAATATAGCTGGCATCATCCGATGCCAGGAACAAGACGGCCTTGGCCACTTCTTCCGGCTGGGCGACGCGGCCCATGGGAATGGTCTTGACCATGGCATCGACGGCTTCTTCACCGAGGACAGCCGTCATGTCCGTGGCAATACATCCCGGTGCTACGGCATTGCAGCGGATATTGCGCGAAGCCAGTTCCTTGGCCACGGACTTGGTAAAGCCAATGAGGCCGGCTTTGGCAGCGGCGTAATTGGCCTGTCCGGCATTGCCCGTTTCGCCGACGACGGACGTAATGTTGATGATCGAACCACTGCGCTGTTTCATCATCAGCCGCGATACGGCCTTGGTGCAGTGGAACGCCCCATTGAGGTTTGTATTGAGGACGGCCTGCCAGTCTTCTTCTTTCATGATCATGAGCAGTCCGTCGCGGGTGATACCCGCATTATTGACTAAGATATCGACGCGGCCCAATTCTTTCTTTACGGCTTTCACCATGTCGGCTACAGCTTTTTCATCAGAGACATCGCACTGGATGACCATAGCCTGGGCGCCTTTTTCTTCGATGGCCTGCTTCGTTTCTTCAGCGGCCGTCGTATTGCCAGCATAGATGATGGCGACGCTGGCACCGGCTTCAGCCAGGGCAATGGCTACGGCGCGGCCGATGCCGCGGGAGCCGCCGGTGACGATAGCAGTTTTCCCTGTTAAGTGCATTTTATCGAACCTCCTGGAAAAATTCAAGCGTTTTCTGTAAGGAAGGAATATCTTCTACATTTTCGCTGTGGATTTTGCGGTCGATTTTACGGTTGAAACCGCAAAGGGTCTTGCCCGGGCCGACTTCGACGAAGGTTTCGGCGCCGAAAGCCTGCATGGTCTTGGTGCAGTCGATCCAGAGGACCGGGCTGGCAGCCTGTTTGACCAGGTTGGCTTTGATGTCGGCCGCCGACGTTTCGATCTGGCCGTTGACGTTGGCTACGACGGGAATCTTAGCATCGGAAATGGTGATGCCATCGAGGACTTCAGCCAACCGTTTGGCAGCCGGTTCCATGAGCGTGCTGTGGAAAGGAGCGCTGACGTGGAGGAGGATGGCCCGTTTGGCACCGGCTTCCTTCATAGCAGCAGCGGCTTCTTCAACGGCTTTGGTGCTGCCGGCGATGACGATCTGGCCGGGGCAGTTGAAGTTGACGGCCTGTACCGTACCGCCCTGAGCCGAAATCTGAGCGCAGATTTCTTTGATCTTATCTTCAGCCAGGCCGAGGATAGCTGCCATACCGCCTTCACCGAGGGGTACGGCTTCCTGCATGAACTGACCGCGGAGGCGGACCGTGCGGACGGCATCGGCAAAGGTCAGGGCACCGGCAGCGACGAGGGCCGAATATTCGCCGAGGCTGTGACCGGCAGCGATGTCCGGGGTCAGCCCTTCCTGGGCGAGGACGCGGCAGCAGGCCGTGCTGGCCGTCAGGATAGCCGGCTGTGTATTATAGGTCTTCATGAGTTCTTCATCGGGCCCTTCAAAGCAGAGCTTGGTCAGGGAGAATCCCAAAGCGTCGTCGGCTTCTTCAAAAAGCTGTTTGACGACGGGATATGCGTCGTATAAATCTTTGACCATGCCGACTTTCTGGGCACCCTGGCCGGGGAATACAAATGCCTTTTTCATCATCAGTCACACCTCTCGTAAAAAAATCAATACCATTTCATAACTAAGCTGGCCCAGGTCAGACCGGCGCCGAATCCATCCAGGCAGACGATATCGCCGCGGTGGATCATCCCTGCTTTGATGGCTTCATCTAAAGCCAGGGGAATGGAAGCCCCCGACGTATTGGCGTATTTCTCGATATTGACGAATACTTTTTCCATCGGAACGTGGAGCCGTTTGGCGGCGGACTGGATGATGCGGATATTAGCCTGATGCGGTACGAGGACATCGATGTCTTCCTTCGTCAGACCCGACCGCTTGAGGGCTAATTCTGCGGCATGGGGCATGGCTTTGACGGCGAATTTATAGACTTCCTTGCCGTCCATCTTGGCATAGGCCATGCCGTTTTCGCGCAGGGCATCGGTCGGCGGCATTTCGACACCGCTGGCCGGAATCGTCAGGAAATCACCGCCCGTTCCGTCAGCTCCCATAGCACCGCCGAGGATGCCGTAGCCTTCCGGTACGGGGCCGATGACAGCGGCACCGGCGCCATCGCCGAAGAGGACACACGACGAGCGGTCCTTCCAGTTGACGACGCGGGTCAGGATTTCCGCACCGATGACCAGAACATATTTATACATCTTATTTTCGATGAATTGGGAAGCAATGATCGAACCGTAGGCAAAGCCCGAGCAGGCCGCTTCCAAATCAAAGGCAGCGGCATTGACCGCATGGAGGTTGGCCTGTACTTTGCATGCCGTCGACGGCAAAGCCCGGTCCGGCGTCAAGGTGCAGACGATGATCAAATTCAGGTCTTCCGCTTTGATGCCGGCGTTCTTCAAGGCTTCTTCGGCGGCTTTGGTAGCCAGGTCCGACGTCGTGACGCCTTCTGGCGCAACGTGGCGGGCGCCGATGCCTGTACGGCTGCGGATCCATTCATCGGATGTATCCATCATTTTTTCTAAATCTTTATTCGTCCATACCTGATCAGGTACACAGTGACCTGTACCAAGAATCCCAGCGGGATTAGCTTTCACTATCATACTGTTCTACCTCTTCTTCCTCTATACTTTTACGAATATGGCCGACGACGTCCTGTTCGGCGATCTCACCGGCAACGCGGACGGCGTTCTTGATGGCTTTGGCTTTCGAGCTGCCATGACAGATGATAAAGCTGCCATCGACACCGAGCAGCGGCGCACCGCCGTATTCGGTGAAATCCAGTCGTTTCTTCAGCGATTTCAAGGCCGGGTAGACCGCTAAGGCCCCCAGTTTAGCGATGAAGCCGCTGTGTTTAATCGTATCTCTGACGAGGCGGATGATGAACATGGCCATGCCTTCGCCAAATTTCAGGATGACATTGCCGACGAAGCCGTCACAGACGACGACATCGACCGTGCCTTTCGGTATATCTCTCCCTTCTACGTTACCATAGAAAGAGATAGTTTTCAAATTTTCCAGCATCGGATACGTCTTCTGGCAGAGCTCATTGCCCTTCGACGCTTCCTCGCCGATATTCAGCAGGCCGACCGTCGGTTTTTCGACGCCCAGGATGTATTTTGCATAGTGGTATCCCATGATGGCCCCTTCGACGAGGTGTTTCGGCTTGCTGTTGGCATTAGCCCCGGAATCGAGGAGCACCGTGATGCCCTTCTTCGACGGGATAGGCGTCGCAATGCAGGGCCGTTCGATGCCTTTGATGCGTCCCAGCCCAAAGAGAGCCGCCGTCACAGCGGCACCCGTGCTGCCAGCGGCGACGACAGCATCGCAGAGGCCGTCTTTGACCAGCCGCGTCGCAACGACGATGGACGCGTCTTTCTTGCGGCGGATGGCCTGGGCCGGATGTTCGCCCATTTCGATGACTTCGCTGGCATGTACGATGGACAGACGGTCGCTTTCTTTGGCGCCGTATTGGTCCAGGACACCGCGTATTTTCTTTTCGTCACCTACCAGGACGACATCAAAATCATATGCTTTGACGGCCTCTACGGCACCGAGGACAATTTCTTCGGGTGCGTAATCACCGCCCATAGCATCTACAGCTATTTTCATTCTATTACCGCTCCATTATTCCAAAGATTCTATGATAAATTTTGCCCGGAATACTTCTTTCCGCATCTTCCGGATTGTGACCCATACGTAGTATTTCTGATCGCGCTGGCGCATGACTTCGGCCTTGGCAATCAGTTTGTCGCCTACGGTGACGGGCTGTTTATATTTTATATTGGCTACGGCTGTAATGCAGACAGGAAGGTTCAATACCGTCCGGGCCAGGGAACTGGCCTGGGCATACAGGCATTGGGAGCGCACGATGTGAGCTTCGTCGACCATATCGTCTGTTGCCGTCATAATCGAAATGGCATTCTTGCCGATGATGCAGTCCACGAGCTCCCCGACGACAGGGGCATTGCGCAGTTTCGGCTGCGCCGCTTCCGCCTTCTGACGAATGCGGATACGCATTTCGGGGATTCCCAAAGCCATGCGGTCCAAGCGGATAGTAGCCACGCTGACGGAAAATTCTTCAGCCAATTCTTCATCGTTTATAAAAGGATTTTCTTCAATCCGCTTCTGTAATAAAGCATGTCGCTTATCTCTCGCTATACGAACCATTTCATTCACCCTTGAAATTATTACCAAGTACTAACAGCACATACAACTAGAGATTATATAATGTTTTGGCGAATTTGGCAAGGAAAATAAAAAAGTATGCTTTCATTCCATTCATCTCATTGAATTGCCGAAAGCATACTTAATCACTCCTCAGTATTTATCGAAATCCATTTCGTTCAATACATCACGCAGTTTTTCCAGTTCTTCCTTGGTCATGGTAATACCTTTGGTCATGGCCTGATAATCCGGATCCCACGAGCGAAGGTCGAATTTCGGTGCCCGATTATTCCAGCTGATGTACGTCAGTTCTTTGCGCCAGCCGTCTTTATTTTCCGACAAGGTACCGCAAATATCTTCGATGTTGAAATTTAACTGTGCCATTGTATACCTCCCAATAGGTGCTCTATCACCTGTGTTGTCATTTTTTCAGGTTAATGCTATAACCCAATTATTTTATATAATAGCAAATATGAGCTGTATGTCAATACAGCAAATTCGCCAATTATGTCAAGCTTTTTTTGACTTTTTATCCATGCATTTTATGTCTTTTAAACAGGCCGCCGTGCGCTTCGCTGATATCGAAGACCGATACGAAGGCATTAGGGTCGACACGGGTGACGGCATCGCGCATCTTGGTGATTTCCAGGCGCGATACGACGCAGTATAAAATCATCGTCTTTTCCCGCTTGTACGCGCCTTCGCCATTGATGAGGGTCACGGCGCGGCCCATATCCCGTGTCAGGCAGTCGGCGACTTCGTCATGTTTCCCCGTAACGATGAGCATCCCCTTCATTTCATCAAGGCCGTTGGTAACGACATCGATCATCTTATAGGCGATGAAGTATGCCACCAGGGAATACATAGCGCTGTCCCAGGAAAAGACAAAGCCCGAACTCCCCAGGATGAAGAGGTTGAAAAACATGATCGTCTCGCCGACGGAAAAGGGCGTACGGCGGTCGGCGATGATGGCCAGGACTTCCGTCCCGTCCAGGGAGCCGCCCCAGCGGATGATGAGACCGACGCCGAGGCCAATGATGATGCCGCCGTAAATCGTCGACAAGAAGGGGTCTGACGTAACCGGTTCGTAATGGATGAAATTGCTCCACCCTGACAGGCAGAGGATGGAAAAGAGCGACGATATAGTGAAAAAAGCACCGATCTTCTTATAGCCGAATATAAAGAAGGGGATGTTCAAGATGATGATGAACACGCTGAAACTGATTCCCGTTACCTGCGCTGCCATAAGGGCAATGCCGACGACGCCGCCGTCGATGACGTGGTTCGGGACCAGGAAGACATCCAGGCCGATGGTGTAGATGAGAGCGCCAAAGGCCAGGCCCAGGGCACGCAAGATATATTTCATATTTTTTCTCCTCGTTGTTTCGCTAAATAACGGCGGCCGATGATCCAGGCGACGAAATCGTCGACCGGTTCCGGCGGATACTGGAAGGACAGTGGCACGAAACGGCGCCAGCCCCTGCGCGGCGTGTACTTAAAATAGAGCTTACGCCCTTCGACGGTCGTGAACTTTTCATCCGTCAGGGAAAAGGTGATATCCTTGTGATTCCTGGCGATCCACAGCTCTACCAGGGGCTGTAGTTTCTTATGATTCGTCCCGTCCCCCATGACGATGTGGGAAAAAGGATGCATTTCATAGGCCCGGCTCAAATAGTCGCCCAGCTCTGGCGTCGGCACGATAGCCTTGGTGACCAGGCTGCCGTCATCGGCGACGACAGCCGTCCCCGTCTTTTCAGAACCAGGATCAATGGCAAAGATCAATGTATCTCCTCCTAGGAATGAGGCTGCCACATTCAGACAGCCTCATTTTGAGTTTTAAGTTTGCAGTTTGTAGTTTGCAGTAATTATAAAACTATTTGCTACAAACTCTATACTACAAACTATAAAGAGAAAGGGACTTTTCATGATGACAGAAGCCTTCATGTAACAGCTCCCATCATTCATCAGCTTCTACGCGGATGTCGATCTGTAACGGCCCGGCTGTGTAGGTATCGGCTTCGGTGACGGCCTTGAGAACGATATCGGCATCGCTGTGATTCTTTATCTTGCTGATAGTTTCAAACATTTCCGCTGCTGTCAAAGCTCCGACATTGCCTGTCAGCGGGTCTGGAAGGAGTCCTTTGGACTGGGCCTGCTGATTGACGTTATGAAGGAAACGCATGACCTGCAGTTCGACGTTGCCCGACAATTCCTGGGATGTCAGCTGTTCTTCGTAGATGACATCCCCGCGGTGATAGATGAGGTTGTTGTCATACATTTCGACATGGACCAGGGCCGGTTCACCGAGCATGATATTGCCGGCTGCGATGATGCGGAGCAGTTTCTGCGATTTCCCGGCTTTCTGCAAGGCGTCGACGGTGGCATTGAACTCATCGGGCGAAATGTAGAGGAGAACCGTATTTTCATCGCGGACGCCGAGATGCCGGCAGATCATGGTATTGGTCTGACTCATAGCCCGACTCAGTTCTTCCCGCGTCTGGGCCTGGCTCAGGCCGCCATTGAGGACGTTGCTGGACAGGACTTCGCCGACGCGGAAGACCACCGTCCCCTCGCGGATATTGGTCATCGTTTCATTGAGCAGCTTGATGCGCTTATCGAGGACATCAATGGTGCCCATCATCTTCTGTTTCGTATCTTCCAGCATAGCCACGTCCTGACGGGCCTTTTCGCTGTCAGCCAGGGCCGAATCGCGCTGCTTCTTGGCTTCGTCCATGGCGACCTGGATGACCGTCAGCTGGCGGGCCTTGTCATCACGGGCAGCCTGGGCCTGCTGCAAGTCGAGCTGGGTCGTCCGGATTTCTTCATTCTTGCCATCCAGTTGTTCCTGCTGCTTCTTCAGGAGTTCTTCGTTAGACGCGATGAGCTCGTTCTTGTCATCCAGTTCCTTGCCCAGGTCCTTGGCCTGCTGCAGCAGTTCGTCCCGCTGGGCTTCGAGCTGGGCCTTCTGCATCTGCAACTGGTGCATGCCAAACAGGGCAATGCGGACATTTTCCGATAAGATAGACATGACACCTAAGGTGATGACGGCAATGCTGATGCCCGTCAGGATGGTGACCAGAATAGATGTGTATTTCGGCCGCAAGCCGAATAATTTAATTTTCTGTTTCCCTACGCGGGAGCCGATCTTATCGCCGAGATAAGCGATAATCCCGCCCATGACGGACAAGACGATCAGCATGACCCATCCATATTCCATAAGACACCACCTTTGCTCATTCCTTTATATCATTATATTATAGCCCATAACTACCATGTACTGCAAGGGCTGCTGTAGGACGGCCCTTGCGGTTAGCTGTCAGCAGCCAGCAGCTAGCGGGCAGCATCAGTTAATAGCCACTCAAAAGGGATGTCCCACGAAGGCTTCTGCCATCATACGCAGTCCCTTTTGCTTTATAGTTTGTAGCACGGAGTTTGTAGTTTGTAGAAGATGGCTTTAAATTTAAAACCATTCACTAAAAACTACAAACTGCAAACTTAATACGCAAAAAGAGGCTGTCGCACATGCGACAGCCCCTTTCCTTCACTTCGATTTTCTATAGACTAAGATGACGCCGGCGATGCCGCAGATGATGTCTGGCAGGAAGGCGGCGATGTACGGCGGGATTTTACCGCCATTGCCCAGGGCGTTGCCCAGGGTCATGATGGAATAGTAAATAAAGATAACGACGACGCTGATACCAAAGCCGATGGACGAGCTGCCGCGCTGTTTCTGCATCCCCAGAGGGGCCCCGACGATAGCGCAGACCAGGCTGGCCAGGGGCAGGGCAAAGCGGTTGTACATTTCGACTTTCATCTTATTGGTGTTGACGGAATTCTGGTCCAGGAGTTTGATTTGTTCCCGCAGTTCACGGATGGTCAGTTCATCCGGCTTCTTCTGGGATGCATTGATCTTATTCGGCTTCTGCGTAATCGGCAGGGCCTGGTTCTGGAACTTCAGGGACCGCGTCGTCTGTTCATTGGCCGATACGTCGTAGATCATGCCTTCGTGCATGATCCATTTCTGGCCGTTCCAGTCGGCCCGGTCGGCCTGTTCGACGCGCATGAGCGTATCATTTTCAAATTCCTGGACAGTGATATCCTTCAGCTGTTTCGTATTGGCGTCGTATTGACGGGCATACATGAGGCTGGAAATATCGGAGCCCTTGGTATTCTTGATGATGATATGGTCCTGCGTCGTCGGCGCGACGTTGTGCTTGATTTCTTCATTGATGATCGTATTATAGGCATTGTTGGCTTTGGGCACGACGTATTCATTGAAAGCCGTTGCCCCGATGGAAATGAAGAAAGCCGCAATGAAAATCGGCATGGCCAGGCGGATGAAATTCTGGCCGCCAGCCCGCATGACAATCATTTCACTGGAACTGGAGAGGCGGCCGAAAGCCATAAGCGAGCCTAAGAGGACGGACATCGGAAAGGTGACGACGATGATCGACGGCATAGCCAGGACGAAGACGCGGAACGCTGCCCAGGCCGAAGCACCATACTGGTTGATCAAGTTGGCAATACGGTACAGCGTCCCCGTACCGACGAAGACAGCCGTAAAAGCACAGACACCAAACAAAAAGGGGCCAATAAATTCTTTTAATATATATTTATCTAATATTCGCATTCCATACTCCCTGTTACATCCTGAATTCTTCGCCTAAGTAGAATTTCTTGGCTATCGGGTCATTGGCAATCATTTCCGGACTGCCTTCGAGGAGAATCTTCCCTTCACTCAAAATATACGCCTTATCGACGATGCTCAATGTTTCCCGGACGTTGTGATCCGTAATGAGGACGCCCATGCCGCGGTTCTTCAAATGGCTGATGATGCCCTGGATATCGTTGACGGCCAGGGGATCGATGCCGGCAAAGGGTTCATCGAGAAGGATGAAAGCCGGGTCCATGACCAGGCAGCGGGCAATTTCGACGCGGCGCCGTTCGCCGCCGGAGAGCTGGATGCCCAGGCGATTGCGGAGCTGGGTAATGGAGAATTCTTCCATCAAGGACTCGGCCTTTTCATGCTGTTCCTTCTTGCTGAGATTGGTCGTCTCCAACATGGCCATAAGGTTGTCTTCGACAGTCAGTTTACGGAAAATCGACGCTTCCTGTGGCAGATAGCCGATGCCATAAGCGGCCCGCTTATGGATAGGAAGATGGGTGATGTCCTTGCCGTCGATGGTAATTTTCCCCGATGTCGGCCGTTCGATGCCGACAATCATATAGAAAGTCGTCGTCTTGCCAGCGCCGTTCGGCCCCAGGAGGCCAACGATCTGGCCCTGGTCGACACGGATGCTGACGCCGTTGACGGCATTTCGTTCTTTATACGCTTTTACGAGATCTTCGGTCTGAATAAACATAGATACCCCTTACTCTTACGGATTACTGCCCGGTACAATGACAATCGTCGACCGGCTCCGTGTCTGGACGGAATTATCGGCCAGGCGGATGTCGACATTATCGCCGTTGAGGGAGTTGCCATTCTGGGTGGCATTGACATTCCCCGTCAAATGGACGACGCCGTCATTCTGGCCCGGCGTCTGGGTATAAACGGCCTGATTGGCATAGGCAATGAGGTTTTCCGCCGGCGATTCGATATGGACATTGCCCGTACCGATAGCCTTTATCTGCTTGAACCAGGCATCGATATGGTCGGCCCACATCTGCGAACCCTGAGCTTCCAGATAGCCGTTGCCCGTGACGATGCCGTAATCCTGATCGAGGTAGTATTCGACCTTATCGCCATTGACTTTCTTATCGTCATAGACACCGCGGACGCTGCCCGTAGCGACGACATAATTCTTATTCGTCGAGTGGACTTTATCGGCATTGAGCTGCATATCCGGCTGCTGGATCGATACATTGCCTTCCATGTCGGCTTCGGCGGTCTTGAGGTTATAGACGGCTTTGTTGCCCGTCATCGTAGCCTGGTCGCGGACGATGACGACATTGCCCGTCGCCGTAGCAACCTGGGTCTTGCCATTATATTCCAACGTGTCCGCAGTAACGGATACTGCCGGATTGCCGTTGTTATCCGCGGCCACAGCGCCGACAGCCGGCAGTACCATGGCTCCCATGAGGGCGGCTGCAGCCATTTTCTTTCTAAGTAATTCCATCATAGTTATTCTCCCTTTGTCACCTGCGCATGGCCGGTCAGCGATACCTTGGTCAGGCTGCTGTCCGTTTCAAAGGCATCGGCTTTAAGCGACGTCTTATCATGACGGTCCATGACGACCTTGCCGCCTTTAATCATACGCGTATCCATATTATAATACACACTGCCGTCAGTCTGCAACGTATCGCCTTTATCGGTTTCGGCTTTGACAGGCGGCTTGATTTCAATGGTCCGTTTCTTCCGGTCGACGACGCCCTTATCCGACGTAATGGTCATCTGTGTCCCGTCATCGGCAATGACCAGGGCCTTGGGATTGGTAAAATACATGATCTCCGTATCCGGGTCGATCTGAATCTTGTCGGCTGTCAATTTCCAGACGAGCTGGCCATCTTTCTTTTCTTCCAGCTCGGTCCCTTCAAATTCGACGAGTTTGTCCGGGCTGACCATCGGGTCTTCGGTCTTCTGGGGATGCATGAAGACGTAGAGCATGGCGGCGAAGGCGATGACAACGACGGCGGCAATAAGGGAAATCTTATTTTTTTTCAGCTTTTCTGTTATCATCGGTATACGCCTCCGGTTTCTCCTGCAACGCTATGATTTCTTCCGGTTCTGTACTCCAGCGGTGCTGGAACCACAGCCATTCGGTCGGATGTTCTTTAATGAAATTCTCTGTGACGACAGCCATCTTCCGGGTCATACGGGCAATATCTTCTTCTTTATTCCCCGTATCTTCAAAGTGCATGATTTCGCCAATCATCAAATGGGTCCGATGGTTTTCGTCATGGATGGGAAAGACCGGTACGATGGGAGAATGAAATTTCTGGGCAAACATAGCCGGCCCTTTCGGAGTCGAACTCATCTTGCCCAAGAAAGGCTGGGGAACGCCATGAAAACCGCCGTCCTGGTCGGCCAGGAAGCCCAGGAGCTTCTTGCGCTTCAGGGCACGGGCAGCAATGATCATTTCGTTACCGCCACGGGCAAAGACTTCCAGCCCCATGCCTTCACGGTTTTCATTGAGCAGGCGCGTGACGGCATCGTTGGCCTGATTCTTGACGATGGTAGACGCCGGATAGCCGTACATAGCCAGGGCGCCGAGCCATTCCCAGTTCCCCATATGAGCCGTCAGGACAATGACCCCTTTATCTTCCTTCATGGCCTCGTCGAGGCGTTCCGGATGTTCCAGGGTAACATAGTCGCGGATATTTCCGGGGTTCAGATTAGGCGTATAGAGGATTTCCATGAGCGACTGGCCGAGGTTGCGGAACACATCGTCCATGATGCGTTCGGCTTCCTCCCGGCTACATTCCATGCCGCGCTGAATCTGGAAAATCCCACGATTGCGCTGCTTCTTCATCAACTTTCCTACAAGAGGGCCTAGTTTGCGACCCAAGGAAATGATAAACGGATAGGGCAGATGGCAGAGAATCTTGCCAAATCCGCGTGCAGCATGATACTGCCATTCCTTACTCACAATACAGACTCTCCTTTCCTATTGGCGCAATGTAAGGTCTGCATCTCCTAAATAACGCTGCAGGACCTTGTCCCAGACATTCTGGCTCTTCAAGATATATTCGGCGAATTCCCGCAGGGCCCCATGGCCGCCGGGGTAAGCCGATACGAAAGCGGCCGACCGCCGGGCTTCTTCGCAGGCATCCAGCGGCGCTGCCCCGAAGCCGGCATTGGCAATGAGCTCGACGTCATTCAAATCATCGCCCATATAGGCCACTTCGTCGAGGGACAAGCCGATTTCACTGCATAACTGCTGCATAGCCAGGAGCTTGCGCGAGCAGTCCTGCAGGACGTAGTCGATATGAAGGTCTTTCGCCCTCTGTTCGACCATCGGCGACCGGCGGCCCGTGACCAGGGCTGTCTTGAGGCCGGCAGCCCGGATCAGGGAAATACCCATGCCATCGCGGGCAGAAAAGCCCTTCATGGCATCTCCGGACGGGCTGTAGTATATGATGCCATCCGTCATGACGCCGTCGACGTCAAGGGCCAGCATCTTGATATGTGTCAAAAAGCTCATCAGACCACTCCCTGCCGCAGCAAATCGGTAATATGAATCATGCCGACGACTTTATCATCCTTGTCGACGACGGGCAGTACCGTAATCGGACGGGGCTGGTTCTTTTCCATGATATGCAGGGCTTCCGTGGCCAGTTTATGGTTGGCAATGACCCGCGGGTTCTTGGTCATCATGGCATCGACAGGCCACTGCAGGAAGTTAGAGCCCGTTTCCAGGCCGCGGCGGACGTCGCCGTCCGTGACCAGGCCGACGAGTTTGCCTTCTTCATCGACAACGGATACAGCTCCCAGGCCCTTTTCAGTCATGAGGAAGAGGGCATCCTGTACGATGCTGTCTTCGCTGACGACGGGGTTATCCTGGCCCTTATGCATGACATCGTCGACGGTGAGCAGGAGTTTCTTGCCCAGGGCTCCGCCGGGATGGAAGATGCCGAACTGTTCTTTCGTGAAATGGTGCTGCGTCAGGAGGACGACAGCCAGGGCATCGCCCAGAGCCAGGGCGGCTGTCGTACTCGTCGTCGGAGCCAATCCCAGCGGGCAGGCTTCTTTTTCGACAGACGCGTCGAGGATGATATCGGCGTGCTTGGCCAGCGTCGAGTTATGGGTGCCGACGACAGTGATGAGTTTAGCCCCGATGCGCTTGAGCGACGGCAGGATATTGAGGATTTCTACCGTTTCCCCGCTGTTGGAGAAGGCCAGGACGACGTCATCGGACGTGACCATGCCCAAATCACCATGGATAGCTTCGGCCGGATGGAGAAAAATGGACGGTGTCCCCGTACTGGACAGGGTAGCCGATACTTTGCGGGCAATATGGCCGGATTTACCCATGCCCGTGACGATGACCCGGCCCTTCGATTTCATGATCATGTTGACGGCATTGACGAAATTCTGATTAAGCGTAGGAATCAACTTTTCAATGCCTTGTGCTTCCTGATGGAGCACGTCTTTTGCTTCTTCTAAAATATCCATTATGGTCTCGTCTCCTTACTTGTCCGTGCTTACGCTTTTCTGCGCGATTTCGTTAATAGCTGTCATATCGCGGAGGACATCTTCGACCTGCGATAAGTAGAGCATATTCGGCCCGTCGCTGAGAGCTTCGGCCGGGTTATCGTGTACTTCCATAAAGACGCCATCGATACCGGCACCGGCAGCGGCCCGTGCCAGATTGCCGACGAACTGGCGCTGGCCTGCCGATTTCGTGCCGGCCCCGCCTGGCAGCTGGACACTGTGGGTCGCGTCGAAGACGACCGGATAGCCAAAGCTGCGCATAATCGGGAAGGACCGCATATCGACGACGAGATTATGATAGCCCAGGCTGATGCCCCGTTCGGTGAGCATGATATTTTCATTGCCGGCGTGTTCGATCTTGGCGACGACATTCTTCATGTCTTCCGGTGCCAGGAACTGGCCTTTCTTGACGTTGACGCATTTCCCCGTAGCCGCAGCGGCTTCCAATAAGTCGGTCTGTCGACAGAGGAAAGCCGGGATCTGGATGACATCCAGAACATCGGCAGCCGCTTCGGCCTGGCAGGTTTCATGGATATCGCTGACGACGGGAACCTGAAGCTCCTGCTTGATATCAGCCAGGATGCGCAGGCCTTCTTTCAGGCCCGGGCCGCGGTACGAAGTATAAGACGAGCGGTTTGCCTTGTCAAAAGAAGCCTTGAAGATATAAGTCAAGCCTAATTTTTCACAGATGGTCTTCATCGCCCTGCCAATGGCAAGGGTCCGTTCCGGGTCTTCGATGACACACGGGCCGGCCATGACGAAAAGCTTGCCATCGCCGCCGACAGTCTGGCTGCCAACCTGAATTCGTTTCACTTTTTCCATAATCATTCCCCTTTATGAGCAGATTCAGCAAAATAACGGCGGATGTGTTCCAGGTCATCCGGCGTATCGATGCCGATGAATTGGTGATGAGTCTTTATTACTTTTATCTTATAACCATTTTCGAGAACCCGCAACTGTTCCAGGGACTCTACTTTTTCCGCCGGCGTCTGTTCCATGGCGGCGTATTGCAGGAGGAAGTCCCGGCGGTACGCATAAATGCCAATATGTTTATACGGCTGGATGCCCCCTTCCTCAAAGGAGTTACGCGGATACGGGATGAGGGAGCGCGAAAAATACATAGCTTCATCTTTCCGGTTGAGGACGACTTTGACAGCGCTGGGGTCGTCGTATTCGTCTTCCTGCAAAGGCGCAGCGACAGTCGCCATGGTCAGGTCCGGTTCCGCTTCAAAGGCCCGGCACAAATCGTCGATGACGTCCGGTGCAATGAGCGGTTCATCGCCTTGGACGTTGACGATGACGTCGGCGTCAGGAAAATGGCTGACGGCTTCTGCCAGGCGGTCCGTCCCGTTGGCGTGGTCTTCCCGGGTCATGACGGCATGGCCGCCGAAGGTGACGACGGTGTCATAGACTTTCGGATTGTCCACAGCGACGACGACAGCCGTCAATTTCGAGGCTTTAGCCGCCTGTTCGTAGACACGCTGGACCATCGGTTTGCCGGCAATATCGCACAGCGGTTTGCCTGGCAGGCGCGTCGATGCATAACGAGATGGGATGATGCATATAAATTTCATAATTTATCCTCCAATACTGCTTGCAAAATCGTATCTATTTTCTCCTGCCCCTCTACGATTTCAATGGTAATGCCCAAAACGTACAATGGCAGGCCGTATTCGCGGATCAGGGATGCCGGCAGTTTGACGGCATCTTTTTCTGTCGTCACCAAGGGACAGCCCGCAGCCGCTGCTTTGTCAGCCATCTGACGGATGTCATCGCGGCTGTACCGGTGATGGTCTTCATAGCGGATGGCCCCGGCAACGGTAAAACCAGCATCACTCAGGGTCCGTTCAAAAGACGCCGGATTGCCCAGGGCTGATACGGCCAGGATGGGACGCCCATCAGGCGGTAACTTTCCGGAGCCATCGCTCCGTCCTTCGTACCAAGAGGCAAAGGACAGGCAGTACGACGGCTTGTGGATGGCCATGGCCACCGGCGCTTCCCGGTTATACTGCCGCAAGGTATGAACAATAGCATCAGCCCGGTCCTGCGTGATCTGGTCCCGCTTGGTGATGAGGAAGGCGCCGGCCCGTGCCAGTTGTTCCAAAGGCTCCCGCAGGATGCCCCGTGGCAGGACATGGCCGTTGCCGAAAGGATTGGTCCCATCGACGAGGACGATGTCCAAATCGCGGTACAGCTGCCAGTGCTGGAAGCCGTCGTCGAGGAGAAGGACCTGCGTCCCGAAGCGTTCCACAGCCAGACGGCCGCCGGCTGCCCGATGACGGCCGACCAGAACGGGGACCCCCGGCAGGCTGCGGGCCATGAGACAGGCTTCATCGCCGCCTTCTTCGGCCGTCAGCAGGACATGCTGGCCATCGGACATGACAGCTGCCCCGCCCTGTTCATGCCGGGAACGGTAGCCCCGGTTGAGCAGGGCCACGCGCCAGCCCTGGGATTGCAGGCGCCGGGCCAGCAT
>CABMPA010000013.1 GCA_902388315.1 uncultured Megasphaera sp.
TGTTGAATAAGATGATGCCGTCGGCTTCGTAGGCGTTTTTATCGCAGTAGACCGGAAAGCCATCGTCCAGGGTGGCCACTTCGACGACGTCCATGGTGGAAAGGACGGGGACGCCTAAATAGTCTTCGTTGATGCCGAATTGGGCTAAATGGACCTTTTGGCCTTCGGCGGTAGCTCCGGCATGGCTTCCCATGGCCGGGAAGACGAAAGGCTTGGCACCCCAGGCTTTGAGCTGGTCGCAAAGGGCCTTCATGATTTCTTTATAATGCGGGAGTCCCCGGCTGCCGGCTGTGATGCCGATACGCTTGCCTTCGAGGGCTTCCGTCGTCGCCGGATCCAGTGCCAGGAGCTGCTTTTTCAGTACGCCGACGGGGTTGGCTAAGTCTGTATGTGGGAACGATTGATGAACTTTGACCATCTGCGGGATGACGATGCCGTCGGTCAGGGATTGCTTATCGAGTTTGGGAAAGAACAAAGAAAGGACCTCCTTTAAAATGTACTCGCCAGATATTCTGCGGGATAACCTTATTATACGCTGTTATCGTAAAAGAAGAAATATGCAAAAAAAGTCCTCGCACCAAAAAATGTATTGTGTACGAGGACTTTTTTTGAGGATTTTGTCGAAATTTTAATGAAATTCTAATCTAAGCAACAGATTTCTTACTTGCTTTCGGCATCTTCCGGGTTGAACTTGGTGATCAAGATGTGGCGGACGAAGATGACGATCATAGCGATGAAGCAGAGCAGACCGAGGATATCAGCCGTCGACTGGAAGTCTTTGCCGACCAGGGCCAGCGGGTTTTCGCTGCCGCCAGAGGTGACGGAGACGACGATGAGCAAGGCGATGATGACGCCCATGAGGCTTTCGCCGACGATGAGGCCCGAGGCAAAGAGGACACCGCGATGATTGCAGGCTTCTACGTCTTCTTCTTCGTGGCCGGGGCTGCGGCGGGCAGCGCGGGCTTTCAGGGACTTATGGATGAAATAACCCATGACCGAACCGATGACCAGAGGGATTTCCAGTGTCGGCGGCAGGTAAATGCCCATGCCGACAGCCAGCGGCGGCAGTGCCAGGGATTTCGTGTTTTTCGTCAAAATGAGGTCGATGATGATGGCGGCGATACCGACACCGACACCGAAGAGGATATAGTTCCAGTCGAGGCTGGCACTGAAGATACCTTGAGCGATGGTCGTCATCAAGGTAGCCTGCGGAGCTGCCAGGGCCTGTGTCGGGTCCATGCCGGCACGCGGAAGGGCGCCGGTGAAGCCGTAGGCCTGATAGAGCAGGTTCAGGACCGGAGCGATGGCGAAGGAGCCGATGATCGACCCCAGGATGAGGGCGACCTGCTGTTTCCACGGCGTAGCGCCGACGAGGTAGCCTGTCTTGAGGTCCTGCAGGTTATCGTTGGAAATGGAAGCGATGCTGACGATGACGCTGGTGATGAAGATAGCAAAGGCCGTAGCGAACTGCGTGCCCTGCATGGTTTCAAAGACACCGGCCGAAGAGCCGATACCGAGGACGACCAGGGACGATACGATGATGCCCAGGATGCCGATACCGGAAATCGGGCTGGCCGACGTGCCGATGAGGCCTGCCATGTAACCGCAGGCAGCGGCGACGAAGAAGCCCATGAGGATGGCGACCAGGATGCCGACGACGATGAACATGAGCGTTACCGACAGGGAAAGGCCGGCGTTGCTGACGAAGGTGTAGAAGGTGATGAACAGGCCGATGAGGATGGCCAGGAAGACCAGCCCGACCGATTTCGGCGACATGTCGATGTCCGTATGATGGAGTAGCTTCTTTTCGTCCGTATCATTGGCACGCAGGGCGTTGATGGACATCTTGATACCGTCGACGACCGGTTTGGCCAGGCGGATCAAGGTCCAGACAGCGGCGATACCGATGCAGCCGGCGCCGATGAAGCGGACTTTCTGAGCCCAGATGGCCTTGGCGAAAGCCGCTGCGCTCTGGCCTTCAGCCGGCGTAATGACCGAGGTCAGATAGGGAACGAAGACGTACCAGGCCAGGAGCGTGCCGATTAAGATAGCCATGCCGCTGGCGATGCCGATGAGGTAGCCGGCGCCGAGGAGGGCTGTCGAGAAGCCTAAAGGAATCTGGGTGACGGCTTTGCCGAGCGAGATCCAGTAGCTGAATTCCGAAGAAACGACGTGGAAGCCGTTGGAACAGAGACTGAAGATACCGGCCAGGGCCGTGCCGCCGACGATATCTTTCATGCCTGTTTCTTTTTTGCTCGTATCTTCGCCGTTGGCTTCTTCCTTGCGGATTTCACTGCCGACTTTCAGGATTTCTGCCGCTGCCCGGCCTTCCGGATACGGCAGGTCGCTGTTGACGACCATGGCCCGGCGCAGGGGGATGGTGAACAAGACACCGAGAGAACCGCCGCAGGCGCAGAGCAGCAAGGTCTGCCAGAACGGGAAGCCCTGCCAGTATCCCAGCATGAGCAAGCCCGGCAGGATGAAGATGATTGCAGATAAAGTGCCGGCAGCAGATGCCTGCGTCTGTACCATGTTATTTTCCAGGATATTGGAATGTTTGAACATGCGCAGGATTGCCATGGAGATGACTGCAGCCGGGATGGATGACGAGAACGTCAGGCCGACTTTTAAGCCCAGGTATACGTTGGAAGCCGTAAAGATAACGGTAATCAGGGCGCCGAGGATCATACCGCGGGCCGTCAATTCCGGCATACTTGGGTAGTTCACAGTCAGGTTTGATTGTGGTTTCATAAGAAAACCTCCCAAATAAAAATTAAGAAGCACTAAAACGTAGAACTTCATTGCTAATTATATTATACTCAATTTTTTTTCATTAGTCATATATCAATTTGTACACTGTACACGGAAAAATAGCTGTATAATTACTTTTTTGCAAGCAAAAATATACACAGGCGGATAGTAGCCCGATGAGCCTCGTCCGTGGTATAATAAATAAACGATTAAGCAAGACTTTTTGAAGGGAGCGTTTGTCATATGAACGATCATGAAATTATTGAAGGTGTCATCCATGAATTTGCCGGACTGGCCAAGCATCCGCGTCCGTCCCATCATGAAAAAGGCGTCAGCGATTATATCGTCAGCCGTCTCCATGAATTGGGCGTTGCCGATGTCACGCAGGACGAAGTATATAATGTTATTGCCAATGTCCCGGCCAGCAAGGGTTGCGAAGATTGGCCGCTTACGGTCCTCCAGGGCCATATGGATATGGTCTGCGTCGCTAAGCCCGGCGTCGATTTCGACCCCTTGACCAGTGAAATCAAACTGGTCCGTGAAGGCAACATCCTCCGTGCCGATGGAACCAGCCTCGGTGCCGATGACGGTATTGCCGTCGCCTTGTCGTTGTACCTCATCCAGCAGGATATCCAGCATGGCCCGCTGCGCCTCATCTTTACGGTCGATGAAGAAACGGGCATGACCGGGGCTACCCATCTGAACCCGAAATACGTCCAGGATGTACAGTACATCATCAACTGTGATTCGGAATATATGGATGTCCTCTGCGTCGGTTCGGCCGGCAGCGTCCACACCCATTTCAGCCGCCCCATCCATTGGCAGGCGGCCGAAGGTAAACAGGCGTTTACCGTTACGGCCAAAGACTTTGCCGGCGGTCATTCCGGGGAAACCATCAATGACGGCAAGAGTAACGCCATCAAGGCTTTGAGCTTGGCCCTCCGCCGCATTGCCCAGGCCGGCGTGTCTTATGTCCTGGCTTCCATCAATGGCGGCGTAGCAGCCAATGCCATTCCGTCGGAAGCCTCGGCTGTCATCGTCGTAAACGATGTAAACGCTGGTGAAGTTATAAAGAAAGCCGTTGGTGAAGAACAGGCCGAAATCGCTGAAGTGTACGGTGAAGTCGAAAAGAACGCCCACTTCCTCGTCGAAGATGCCGACGTACCGGCTCAGACCTTCTCGGCTGACGATACGAAGAACCTGGTCAGCCTGCTGAACATCCTTCACTGCGGCGTCTTTGCCATGAACCAGATGCTGCCGAAACTGCCGGATTTGTCGGCCAATATCGGTACCATCCGGACCGAAGGCGGCCAAGTCGCTATCCAGTACTTCCCACGCGCTTCGGCCGATGCCCGGCTGCGCGAACTGATGGCTGTCCTTCCCGTTTACGCGGAATTGACAGGCTGTGACATCGAACTGGCTTCGCCGGAACCGGCATGGACAGAAAACCCGCATAGCAAGCTCGTTCCCCTCGTCGCCGGCGTTTACCAGGAAGAAGCTGGTAAAGAAGCCCGCATCGAAGCCATGCACGGCGGCCTGGAAACGGGGTATTTCTTCTCCATGAATCCGAAACTGGACATCATCTCCGTCGGCCCGACAACGCACGACATCCACAGTGCCGACGAATCGGTCGAACTCGACACGGTAGCCCTCCTGACCCGCATCGTCGCCAAGACATTGGGGAAATTGGATAAATAATAGTTTGTAGTATGGATTTTGTAGTTTGCAGAAGATGGCTTTAAATTTAAAAGCCTTCACTAAAAACTACAAACTGCAAACTTACTACTCAAAAAGGCGCTGTCTTTATGCGACAGCGCCTTTTGTTGTTTTTGCAACAGTTTTATTCAGATGTTTTTGATATAGTATAAGGGAATAAAGGGGGGAGTACGATGGAAAAAACGCATATTGATCAACTGATTACACCTGATTATTTCAACCGCAAAGAATGTGAAGGATGCGGCTGCTGTGTCAGCATCTGCCCTTATCACGCTTTGACTATGGAGCTTTGTGAGGACGGTATCCGGCGGCCCCGCGTCGATATGAGCAAGTGCCTGCGCTGTAACCGCTGTATGGATGCCTGCGAAATCTACAAGTGTTATTACGTTCCCCAGGAAAAATATGAATCTGCCAGGAGGTCTTCTTTATGAAATACTCGTTGAATCCACATATCTTTGTCTTCGGTAAAACCATCAATAAGCCGAAAATTTCTATTTCTTTCTTATCCTATCTACTTCGGGGCAAAGAGAATATCCTCATCGATACCGTTCCCGATAAGGCCGCTGACGCTTATATCCAGGATATCGAAAGTGTCCTGCCTGTCAGCCAGATCGACGCCTTGATCCTCAATCATTCTGAAGAAGATCACAGCGGCGCCTTGCAGGCCGTCCTGGACCGTCGCCCCAATCTGCCCGTGTACTGCACGCCGGCCACGAAAGAACGGCTTCAGGCGAAATATCCGTCGGCCGATTTCCGCACCGTCCAGCATGGCGAAAGCCTGACGTTAGGCGACTATACGTTCCAGTTCATCCACACGCCGGGCCTCCACTGGCCGGATAATATGGTTACCTGGCTGGCTTCGGAAGGCATCCTCTTCTCGAATGACCTCTTTGGCCAGTATTTGGCCGAAGAACCGCCTGTTGATGCCGGTTATTCCAAGGAAGCCATCCTCAAAGGGGCCGAACCTTATTTTGAACGGGTCTTTGCACCGGCATCAGAAGCCGATAAAGTCATCATTGCCGATATCGCCGCCATGCCCATCCAGACTGTAGCAACTGGCCATGGCCTCATCTTGCAGAGCCAGTGGCCGGCAGTCCGGGAATTTTACGTATCACACGTGATCAAATAAATATTTCGTATCGTAACTGAGGTCCATGTACTGCGCAATCGTTTCGTCGTCGAATCCGTATTCTTCCGATTTATGGGTCAGATTGCCCCATTTAATCTGCATTTTCTTCTTGGAAGTCAAGGGTTCTTCGTACTCGATGCGCAGTTCTTGTGCTTCCTGGGAGTGGTCCTGGACCTTGACGAACAAGCCCTTGTCGAAGGTCAGCTCATAGACTTTCCGGAAAGCATGGGGAAGCTGGAAGCCAAAAGGAACGAAATATTTATCGATGAAGCTGTTGGCGATGAGGATGGAGCCGCTGTAATCCATGACGTGATTGAGCTCGTATTTCAGGTCCCCTGCCGGCGAATGGAAAGGAACGGGATGGATGCCGTCGATGGCTGGCGGTTCCATGCCATTATTATTGGTCAATAATTTATGGAGAGTCAGCATCTTTTCATCGTTGAAGCCGAAAATCGCCGTATAGCCGCGCAGGCAGGCTTCATTGTACATGATGGGATGGAGTCCGAATTCTTCGATATTGAAGAATTCATCGACGTCTTCCATGGCAACGATACTGAATTTATACGTGGCAAAATCGAAACCGTCAAAAAACTGGGCGCGCATGATGATTCTCCTTATTCGACAAAGATGGGTTTATTGTTTTCAAAGCGGGCGATGCGGGCCAGGGATTCGACGCGGAACCCGGCGTCTTCCAGCGTCTTGCGGCCGCTCTGGAAAGTCTTTTCGACGACAATGCCGATACCGGCGACGGTACAGCCTGCCTGGGCGACGATTTCAGTCAGGCCGACGGCAGCCGCTCCGCTGGCCAGGAAGTCATCGATGATGAGGACCGATTCGCCGGGGTGGAGATAGGCCTTGCTGACCGTAGCCGTATATTCTTCTTCTTTCGTGTACGAGTAGATCTTAGCTGTATACTGTTCGCCCTTGGTGAGCAGGGATTTTTTCTTGCGGGCAAAGACGATGGGCAGGTTGTCCATGGCCAGGGAAGCCGCATAGGCCACGGCAATGCCCGAAGCCTCGATGGTGACGATGCGGTCGATATGTACGTCTTTGAAACGGCGGGCGAACTCCTGACCGACGTGATTGATGAGGCGCGTATCGATTTGCTGATTCAAAAAGTTATCAATCTTTAAAATCCGGTTGTCGATGACCAGGCCATCCTGTAAAATTCGCTGTTTCAATTCTTCCATTACTTCCATGTCCTCCCTGTGATGAAAAATGGTAAACATTGTCTACTATAATGGTACTAGTCTAATACGATTTTATAGGCAAGTCAATAAATTTCTAAGTTTACTTATGGTTTTAAAACAGGTATACTAAGGTTGTCTAATGATAAGTTATCTATCTTTGAGGGAGGTCATGACATGCAGTCTATCCGACGTTTGTATGTTGCCAAGAAAGGTGTTTTTGCTGATGAAGCAAAACGATTGCTCACTGATTTACAGGAAAACCTGTTGATTAAAGGGTTGACCGATATTCACATTTTCCACCGCTATGACGTATCCGGTCTCGATGATGCGGCTTTTGAAGCGGCTAAAAATATGATTTTCTCCGAACCGCCTGTCGATGCCGTTTACGATGAATTACCGGCTGGTAAAGATGATACGGTCCTGGCCGTTGAATATCTGCCGGGCCAGTACGATCAGCGCGCTGATTCCGCCATGCAGTGCCTGCAGATGCTGACCATGAAGAACGACAGCCTCGTCCGCACGGCACAGGTCCTCGTTTTGTCCGGCAACTTATCGGCTGACGACGTCGCTGCCATCAAACATTATTGCATCAACCCCGTCGAAGCCCGCGAAGCTTCGCTGGACCCCGTTTCGACGCTGGAAATGCCCTGGGAAAAACCGGCTGACGTACCCGTCATCGACGGATTTGACGCCATGGACGATGCTGCTTTGAAAGCATTGTCAGCGAGCATGGGCCTGGCTATGAGCTTCGATGATTTGAAATTCGTCCAGACCTACTTCCGGGATGAAGAAAAACGCAATCCGACGGTTACAGAAATCCGCGTCATCGATACGTACTGGTCGGACCACTGCCGCCACACGACATTCATGACCGAACTCACCGATGTTTCGTTTGAAGATGGCACCTTTACGGCTCCTATCCAGCGCGCTTATGAATCGTATAAGACGACGCGGGAAAACTTGAACCGCAAGAAACCACAGACCCTCATGGATATGGCGACCATTGCTGTCAAAGAATTGAAAGCTGCCGGCAAGCTCGATAACCTCGACGAATCCGAAGAAATCAATGCCTGCACCATCATCATCCCCGTCGATGTCGATGGCGTCGAAGAAGAATGGCTCCTCCTCTTCAAGAATGAAACCCATAACCACCCGACGGAAATCGAACCGTTCGGCGGTGCAGCTACCTGCCTGGGCGGCTGTATCCGCGATCCCTTGAGCGGCCGTTCCTACGTTTATCAGGCTATGCGCGTCACCGGCGCTGGCGACCCGCGCCAGTCCGTAAAGGATACGCTCGTCGGCAAACTGCCCCAGCGTAAACTGACGACCGGGGCTGCTAAAGGCTACAGCTCCTATGGCAACCAGATCGGCCTGGCTACGGGCGAAGTCAAAGAATATTACAACCCCGGCTTCATTGCCAAGCGCATGGAAATCGGCGCCGTCCTCGGTGCAGCTCCGCGCAATAACGTCGTCCGTGAAGAACCGCTCCCTGGCGATATCATCATCCTCCTCGGCGGCAAGACCGGCCGCGATGGCTGTGGTGGTGCCACGGGCTCGTCCAAGAAGCATACCGTTGAATCCCTGGAAACGTGCGGCGCAGAAGTCCAGAAGGGCAATGCCTTGACAGAACGCAAAATCCAGCGCCTCTTCCGCCGCCATGAAGTTACCGTCCTCATCAAACGTTGCAACGACTTCGGTGCCGGTGGTGTCTCCGTTGCTATCGGTGAATTGACGGATGGCCTGGACATCAACCTCGACAAAGTCCCGAAGAAATACGAAGGCCTGGACGGCACGGAACTGGCTATTTCTGAATCCCAGGAACGTATGGCTGTCGTCGTCGCTCCGGAACACGTCGATGAATTCATGAAATATGCAGCCGAAGAAAACCTGGAAGCGACGATCGTCGCTGTCGCTACGGACACGAAACGCCTGGTCATGCACTGGCGCGACCAGAACGTCGTCAATATTACCCGCGCCTTCCTCGATACCAACGGCGTCACCCAGCATCGCAAAGCCGTCGTCGCTGCTCCGGAAGATAAAGATTTCTTCAAGGCTCCGGAAGTCAAAGACGTCGCCAAGACCTGGCTCGATACCATGGGAACTTTGAATATCGCGTCGGAACAAGGGCTGGCTGAACGCTTCGACAGCACTATCGGCGCCCGCACGGTCCTTATGCCCTTTGGCGGCAAATACCAGAAGACGCCTGTCGAAGGGATGGTTGCCAAGATTCCTGTAGAACACGGCAATACGACGACGGCCAGCATCTTCACCCATGGCTATGATCCGGACCTGGCTATCTGGAGCCCCTTCCACGGCGCCCTCTATGCCGTCATCCAGTCTATCGCCAAACTCGTCGCCCTCGGTGGCGACCGCAAGAAAGTCTATCTGACCATGCAGGAATTCTTCCAGAGCCTGGGTACCAATGAAAAGGCCTGGGGCCAGCCGGTCAGCGCCCTCCTCGGTGCTTTCGTAGCCCAGCAGGTCATGGAAGTCGCCGCTATCGGCGGTAAAGACAGCATGAGCGGTACTTTTGAAAACCTCACTGTTCCGCCGACGCTCGTTTCCTTTGCCATTGCACCGGAACATACGGGAAATATCATCTCGCCGGAATTCAAGGCCGCTGATGACGCCGTCCTCCTCTTCGACCTGCCGCGTGACGGCGAAGAAATGCCGGACTTCGATACGTTTAAGGCTCACTGCGACTTCCTCCATCAGGCCGTCTTAGCGGGGAAAGTCAAAGCTATGCATGCCGTCGGTCAGGGCGGTATCGCCGCCGCCGTTGCCCAGATGGCCTTTGGCAATGGAATCGGCTTTGCCGTTGATGCGGCTTTTGCTACCCAGGAATTGTTCAACCTCCGTTATGGCTCGATCCTCGTCGAAACCGACGCCGTTACGGCTGCTGAATGGGGCAAACGGGCTCACGTTTCCCTCGTCGGCAAGACGACGGCCGCTGCCGATGTGACTGTCGATGGCGTGACGATTTCCCTGAAAGACCTCCAGGATGCCTGGGAAAAACCGCTGAGCCACGTCTTCCCCATCAAGAGCGAAAGCGGTACCGGCGATGCCGAACTGCCTCTGTTCACGACGTATGGTCCGCGCCGCAGCGAAGCCTTTGGTACACCGCGGGTCTTCATTCCGGTCTGCCCGGGTACGAACTGCGAATACGACTCGGCCGCTGCCTTTGAACGGGCTGGCGCTACGACAGATGTCATGGTACTGCGCAACAACACGCCGCGGGATTTGGCAGAATCCATTGATGAAATGGCCAAACGCATTGCCAAAGCCCAGATCATCATGTTCCCTGGCGGCTTCAGTGCCGGTGACGAACCGGAAGGTTCGGGCAAGTTCATTGCCACCTTGTTCCGCAACCCGGTATTGTCGGAAGCCCTGGAAACACTGCTTTATCAGCGCGATGGCCTGGCCCTCGGCATCTGCAACGGCTTCCAGGCACTGATTAAACTGGGCCTCCTGCCGTATGGCCACGTCCAGCCTTTGAAAGCCGACAGCCCGACGCTGACCTACAATACCATTGGCCGCCATCTGTCGCGCATGGTTGAAACAAAGGTCGTTTCCGTCATGAGCCCGTGGTTCAGCAGCTGCAAGGCCGGAGACGTCCATACCGTTGCCATCTCCCACGGCGAAGGCCGTTTTGTCGCCACGCCGGAACAGATTCGCGAACTGGCTGCCAAAGGCCAGATTGCGACACAGTACGTCGACCTTTCTGGCAAGGCTACCTATGACAGCGAATACAACCCGAACCAGTCGGTCCTGGCTGTCGAAGGCATTACCAGCCCCGATGGCCGAGTCCTCGGCAAGATGGCGCACACCGAACGCTTCAGCGCCGAAGACGTCTTCCAGAACATCGCTGGCAACAAACTCCAGCCGATCTTCAAATCGGGCGTAGAATATTTTAAATAAAAGAGGAATACTAGTGCGGGCCGCCCTTTGGGACGGCCCCTACGATTCACTAGCTACTAGAGGGAAAAAGGGGCTGCGCATGGTGGTAAAAACCTTCGTGCGACAGCCCCTTGCATTTCCCCATAACTTATGATATACTTAATAAGCTTGAACTGTGTCAAGCTCCTAACCCTTCTGCGGGAAGGGTCATATGTCCAAAAGAGGAGGTGATTTCGTGAACAAGTACGAAGTCATGTTTATTGCAAAACCGCTCGAAGAAGCAGAAGTAGATCCGATCGTTGAATTGGTATCCAACCTTCTCACCAAGAACGGCTGCACTATCGAAAAGGTAGATCGTTGGGGTAAACGTCATCTCGCATACCCTGTTAAAAAACAGGCTGATGGCTACTACGTTCTGATCAACTTTGAAGGCGAACCTGACGTCATCAAAGAAATCGACCGTGTCATCAAGATCCACGATACTATTCTGAAACACTTGATCGTCAAGATCGACGAATAACCGGAGGCGCAAAGGTATGAACTCAGTCCAGTTATTAGGGAATTTAGCTCGTGACCCGGAAATCCGTTTTACGAAGACCGGCCGGGCAGTCGCTATGTTTACCGTTGCCTGCACGCGGTCGTATATTCCGGCCGGCAGTTCAGAGCCGCGGGAATTAACTGATTTTATTCCTTGTGTTGCTTGGGGTAATTTGGCGGAAAACTGTGGCAATAACTTGTCCAAAGGCAGCCGTGTATTCGTCCAGGGCCGTATCTCCGTTCGTTCTTACGAAACGCAGGATGGCCAGAAACGCTATCGCACGGAAGTTGTATGCGACTTCGTTGCCCAGACGATGGGATCAGAACACCAGCAGGCTGCTCCGGCACCGCATGCTAGTGCACCGCAGCCGAAACCGGCTGCACCGGGAACCGGCTTTGACAGCATGGGCTCCAGCACAGACGAAGAAATCCCATTCTAAAAGGTCAGACACACCCCTTCTAATTCTTGAAGGAGGAAACTATACATGAGAAGAGATCGCTCGAGAAAACCGAGAAGAAAAGTATGCAGCTTCTGCGTAGATCATGCTGAACAGATCGATTACAAAGACGTTGCAAAACTTCGCCGTTTCACAACAGAACGCGGTAAAATCTTGCCGCGCCGCATTTCCGGCGTTTGCGCTAAACATCAGCGTAAACTGACTGTTGCTATCAAACGCGCACGTGCTATCGCACTCTTGCCGTATACGGCTGAATAATAAAAAAAGACTTGTCGCTGTGCGACAAGTCTTTTTTTGTAGGGGCGCCACGTGGGGCGCCCGCCCAAGGATATGTACGATTTCCCTGTCAGGGTGCTAGGGGAATTATCCAAATTCCCAGCGGGCCGCCCTTTGGGACGGCCCCTACAAAAGGCTAGCTGCTGACTGCTGACCGCTAACCACGAGCCACTAGCCACGAACCACTAGCCACTAGCCACTAATCACGAGCCACTAACTTTCCGTCTACATAGCGGGCGATGATGTTGCGGTCGTCGCCGTCGTAGATGAACTGCTGGAGTTTTTCAAAAGGCGTCCGTTCCAACCCTTCGATGTCGTCCATGTGGATGACCAGGGCGTCAAAGGCGTAGCCTTTTTCGAAGCTGCCCGTCTGGCCGTAGAAACGGCCCGGCCCCTTGGTGGCCAAATACAAGCCTTCACCGATGGTGAGGGCTTTTTCTCTATCGTGCTGCAGGAAATTGAGCTTGGATATTTCGATGGTCAAGGCAATCTGTTTGTTCATGGCCGGTGTGTGGCCGGCAGCGACGTCGCTGGCAATCGTGCAGTTCAATCCCTGTTCCAGGTTGCGCCGCAAAGGCATGATGCCGCTGGTCAGATTGGCATTGGACTGGGCACAGTGCGCCAGGTAAACGCCTTTGTCACCAAGTAAACGTTTTTCTTCGTCTGATAAATAGATGGCATGGGCCATGATGGTTTTTTCTGGCCGCAAGAGGCCGAAGGCGTCATAGACGGCTGTGTAGGACGGTAAATCGGGATGAAGCTCTTTGACCCAGGAAACTTCATTCCGGTTTTCTGATAAATGAGATTGGACGGGCAAATCGTAGGTCTCACAGAGGCGGCCCAGGCCGGTCATCAGTTTTTCCGTCGTCGATGGGACGAAGCGCGGCGTCGCGATGAAGCGGACCTTGTGCAAGCCTTCGTGGCAGCGGACGGCTAGTTCTTCCGTATCGGCCAGGGACTGGTCCGTATCTTCCAGGAGGTAGTCCGGGGCGTTGCGGTCCATGTTTACTTTACCGATATAAGCCTTGAACCCCATTTCTTCTGCCAGCTCCATGAGCTGCCAGGTTGCCTCTTTATGGATGGTCGCAAAGGCCGAGAAACATAAGGTCCCTTCGGCCTTGAGCCGTTTCAGGAAGGCTGTGTATACGCGGCGGGCAAAGCCGGAGTCTGCGAATTTCCCTTCTGCCGGGAAGGTATAGTGTTCCAGCCAGGGCAGGAGTTCTTCGTCAAATCCAAGTCCGCGGTTGATGTACTGCGGGGCGTGGATATGCAGGTCGACGAAGGCCGGGATGATGATATCCTGGCTGTAATCAATGACTTCTTCCGTTCCTGTCGATTCAGGCAGGGACGTCGTGAAACCTGTTATGATTCCGTTTTCGATATGGGCATATTGGTTTTCGAGGATTGTCAATTCTGTGCGCGATGGCGTGTAGAGAAAATTTCCTTTAATGAACATGTAAACGCTCCTTGATTGTTGTTTACGCAGGTACGTAAACGGATAAGAATGATGGCAGCACTTTGATTTCCAGGGGGAAGCCCGGTCCTTCGTCGCCGTCTATATTAGTGGAAAGATGGCTGTCGTCCAGCAGTTCGATGCGGACATAGTCCATGGTCTTTAAGGTCATCAGCTCCGATGTCAGCGGCTGGCCGGCTAAAAATTCCGGGATGACTTTGAGGAGGTCCAGGTAATTGAAGTCCTTGAAGATGCCCAGCCATATCTTCCCATCATCGACACGGGCCTGGGGAGCCAGATTGCGGAAACTGCCGACGGAATTGGTCAGCATGGCGACGATGAGGGGCGAGCGATGGATTGTGGAGCCCTGGGCTGTCGTAATCTTGAATAATGATGTCTGATGAGCCTGCATGGCTTTAATGCCGGTCAGAAAATAGGCCAGAGGGCCCAGGCGCGTCTTCTGTTCGATGGATACATGACCGACCGCTTCCGGCATGATGCCTGTAGCGATGGTATTTACGAAGTAGCGGTCATTGGCTTTGGCAATGTCGACTTTGACTGTTTTGCAATGCTGCAGCATGGCGATGGCAGCTTCCGGATGGAGCGGGATGTTCAGCGCTCTGGCCAGATCGTTGATAGTTCCCAGGGGGATGAATCCGAAGTTGATGGTACTATGGTCCTGGGCTTGGGCCAGTCCGTTGATGGTTTCATTCAGCGTTCCGTCGCCACCCATGGAAAATACCGAAGCGAAACCGGACAGAGCGGCTTCTTTGGCCCATTCCGTCGCATCGCCGGCTTTCTGTGTTTCCCGCAATTCGACTTCGTCGAACATCGTTTCCAGCTGCCGTCTTAAATTATCCTTGTGATACTTCGCCCGTTCACGTCCTGCTGTAGGGTTGACGATTAACATACACCGTTTCAACTTGCTCTACTCCTTACTTGTAAATTGTTATAAGTCCTTAAAATGACTGATTATTTCTATTATAGCGGTAAAAAAGTCGTTCGTGAAGGTGTAAACAAAGGATTTCTCTGATTTTCGTCGAACTCTTTAAGTAACGTTGGCTTGTAATTTTTTGAAAAGGGGAGATTGGAATGAATTTTGATGCATCTGTGTATCCCTATGGCTCCCACCGGGAAGTAGTCTATGGCCGCCGGGGCATGGTCTGCACGTCTCAGTCCCTGGCAGCCCAGGCTGGGCTGGACATGCTGAAAAAAGGTGGTAATGCCATTGATGCCGCCCTGGCCACGGCTATTTGCCTGACTGTCCTGGAACCGACCAGTAACGGCTTGGGCAGTGATGCTTTTGCCCTTATCTGGACGCAGGGGAAACTGCATGGAATCAACGGCAGCGGCTGGTCGCCGGCCCGGCTGACGCGGGACGAACTGTTGAAACGAGGCCATGAACAAGTCCCTCTCCGGGGCTGGGAACCGGTCATGGTTCCTGGAGCCCCGGCAACGTGGGCCGAAATCCATCGCCGTTTCGGACGCCTGGCTTTTGAGGAACTGTTTGAACCGGCCATTGCCTATGCCCGCGATGGCTATGCGGTCATGCCCAACTTGGCAGCTATGCTGGCTGACAGCCTGCAGGCCTTTGCCCCTTATCGAGGAAAGCGCATCTTCCAACACTTATTCGATACGTTTTTCCCTCGTGGTCAGGCGCCCGAGGCCGGTGATATCCTGACCTTGCCGGAACTGGCCAAGTCCCTGGAAATACTGCGGGACAGCCATTGCCGGGCTCTGTATGACGGTGAACTGGCTGATGCCATAGATAACTGGTCAAGGGAAACGGGCGGTCTTGTCCGAAAGGCGGATTTAGCAGCGTACCAGCCGCAATGGACCGATCCGATCCATACGGCCTACCGGGGTTACGATGTCTGGGAAATGCCGCCTAATGGTCATGGACTGGTCGTCCTCATGGCCCTGGATATTGCCAGCGGGTTTACTTTCAGTAAACGGGATGATGCCGAATCGATTCACCGCCAGATTGAAGCCATGAAACTGGCCTTCTGTGATGGCAAGCAATATATCGCTGACCCGCGTTTCATGAAGACCTCTGTGGATTACTGGCTGTCCCCTGACTATGCAGAACGGCGTCGGGCCCTCATCGGACACGAAGCCTTGCTGCCGCAGCCCATTGATGTAAACTGCGGTGGTACCGTTTACTTGTGCAGTGCCGATGACGAAGGCAATATGGTTTCTTTCATCCAGAGCAACTATAGTGGTTTCGGTTCAGGTATCGTCGTGCCGGGCTATGGCATTTCTCTCAGCGACAGGGGACACAACTTCTCCATGGATCCGGCCAGTGATAATTGCGTCGGTCCGCGGAAGAAATCATACCATACGATTATCCCCGGCTTTCTGACGAAAGACGACCGGCCCGTCGGTCCCTTTGGCGTCATGGGTGCGTTCATGCAGCCCCAGGGCCAGTTCCAGGTCCTCCTGGATACCATCGACTATCATCTCAACCCCCAGGCAGCCCTGGATGCGCCTCGCTGGCAGTGGGTCGGCGGCAAGACGATTGAGATGGAACGGGCTTTTCCGCCGGCCGTCGTCGAAGAATTGCGCCGCCGCGGTCATGACATCGTCGTCAAAGACGATATCCAGACCTATGGCCGGGGACAGATCATTTGGCGCGATGAGCAGGGAACCCTTATCGGTGGGACAGAACCCAGGGCCGATGGCTGTGTGGCTGCCTGGTAAACGGTGTTTACTTTTCTTCTCCTGGAAAATATGATAGGATGGAGAAAACTAAAGGAGGCTTATCCCGATGAAACCGAAACTTTCTATTTTAGACCCCAATCCGACGCCGCTTCAGTATCTGTCCGGCCTGTCGCAGGAATTATTCCGTGAAATCTATATCAAGCGCGATGACCTGACGCCTTTGGGCGGCGGTGGCAATAAACTGCGTAAATTAGAGTATTTGATGATCGAAGCCCTCAATTCACAGGCGACGACCATTGTAACTGTCGGCGGCCCGCAGACCAACCACGGCCGGCTGACGGCAGCCGTTGCAGCTAAGTTTGGCTTGAAGTGCATCATCGTTGCCGTCGGCGATACCGATGGTGAATTGAGTGGCAACTTGCTCCTCGATGGCATTTTCGGCGCCCGCGTCGTCCTCAAGCATGACGACGGCCGTGACCAGGATGTCCAGCTCGAAGAAACGGTCAAGAAAGTCATGGCCGCTGAATTAAAGAAAGGGGAACAAGTTTACTTCATCCCCATGGGCGGCAGCGATACGACGGGTATGCTGGGCTACATGGACTGCGCCCGTGAACTCGACGCCCAGGCCAAGGAACAGCAGATCGACGGGGCTACGGTCTATGTCGCCGTCGGCAGCATGGGTACCTACCTTGGGCTATACTGCGGCTTGAAAGCCATCCAGTCGAACTTGAAGCTGGTCGGCATTGCCATCATGCCTTTCGATATGGAAAAATTGAAAGCTTACTTCCAGCAGGCCAAAGAAGAATATGGCTTTGATTTCGACGGCGACTTCCACGTCGAAACGGGCTACATCGGCAAAGGCTATAACGAACCGGAACCGCGGGTCCGCGAAGCCATTTACACCATGGCCCGCCATGAAGGTATCCTCCTCGACCCGTGCTATACGGGCAAGATGTTCGCCGGCGTCCTGTCGATGATCAAAGAAAAGAAAATCAAACTGGGCCGCCAGGTCATCCTCCTGCATACCGGCGGCATGCCCGGCATCTATACCAAAGCCCATCGTATCAAATTTGAAAACGAAGTGAAAGACCAGATTGAGATTGTGAAGTGAGAGGGGAGTGGCTCGTAGGGGCTATCCTGTTAAGGCGGCCCGCTTGATTTCCCTTTTTTCTTTATAGTTTATAGTTTGTAGAAGAGGGATTTAAATTTAAAAACCTTCACTACAAACTGCAAACTTAATACTCAAAAAGGCGTTGTCTTCATGTGACAACGCCTTTTTACTATCTTTCTTAAAAGAAAACTTGGGTCAATATGACGTATGACAAGGCGCCCATGACGGCCGTGCAGGGAATGGTCATGACCCAGGCTGTGACCATTTGCCGGGCGACGCTCCAGTGGACGGCTTTGACGCGCTGTGCCGAGCCGACGCCCATGATGGAGCCGGAAACGACATGCGTCGTCGAGACAGGCAGGTGCAGCAGGGTGGCCGAGAAGATGACGACGGCCGAGTTCAGGTCGGCTGCAAAGCCGTGGACCGGGTGCATCTTGAATATCTTGCCGCCGACAGTGCGGATGATTTTCCAGCCGCCGACACTGGTCCCCAGGGCCATGGCCAGGGCACAGAGGAATTTTACCAGGTCCGGCACTTCCAGATTGGTGATGAAGCCGCCTGATAACAAGGCCAGGGTGATGATACCCATGGATTTCTGGGCATCATTGGAGCCGTGGGAAAAGGCCATGAGAGCTGCTGATACGACTTGCAGCCTGTTGGCCACCAGGTTTACTTTAGCCGGCTTGAAGGAATGGCAGACGGCAAAGACGAGTTTCATGATGATGAAGCCTGCAATAATAGCGGAAACCGGTGAAATGATGAGGGACAGGACGATTTTCAGGATACCCCAGCCATTCAGGGCCGCTACGCCGGCAGATACGATAATGGCTCCGATCATGCCGCCGATGAGGGCATGGGAGGAACTGGACGGCATGCCGACCCACCAGGTCAGCAGGTTCCAGACGATGGCCCCGACCAGGCCGGCAATGATGATCATTTCATTGACGAGTGTTGGCGAGACGACGATGTCGCCGCCAATCGTCTTGGCGACGCCTGTCGAAATCATGGCGCCGAGGAAGTTGAGAACTGCCGTACCGACGATGGCGACGCCGGGACGGATGGCCCGCGTCGATACGCAGGTGGCGATGGCATTGGCCGTATCGTGGAAACCGTTGATGAAGTCAAAGACCAGGGCCAGGATGACGACCATGATGATGAGCGACGTATCAAGCATATTTCATGGTCACCTCTTTGATCGTATTTCCCAGGGTTTCGACGTGGTCGGCTGCTTCTTCCAGGGTCCCCAGGATGTCTTTCCAGCGGATGACATTGAGCAAGTCCGCTTCATCGCCACTGAACAGCCGGGAGATTTCCTGGCGGTAGATGTGGTCGACTTCTGATTCGAGACGGTTCAGTCGTTCGGCATGACGCATGAGTTTGGCTTCGTTATGGTCGATGTCTTTCAAGAGAGAGAAAATCTTCTTCAATTCTTCGCCCATGGTGACGATTTGTTCCGTTATGGCAACGGCAGCCTGCGGTGCTTCGGTGACATGGTACATGCTGGTGCGCATGAGGGCGCCCTGCAGGGAATCGATGCAGTCTTCGAGCTGGCAGGTCAGCTTATAGAAATCTTCCCGGTCGATCGGCGTAATGAAGACCCGGGACAATTTGAAGATGACTTCCTGATTGGTCTTGGCTGACGTATGTTCCAATTTTACGATTTCCTTTAAGTGCTGGGAAATGGTAGATACATCCTGCATGACTTCGTGGGCGATGATGGCGCCGCGATGGAAATTTTCGGCATTGGTCATAAGATAATCGAAGAATTCTTCGTGTTTGTTGCTGATACTGAACATATTACTTCCTCCTCTATGAATTACTATCAGTATACGGGAGGACTTTCAGTGTTTTGCAAAGACTCTGTAAAAAACAAGTAAAATTTAACTACATATTTTATTTTTTTTGAGGCAATGGTATAATGAAATAAGTATTGTTATTTTTTATGCGATACATTGAAAAAACGGGAATGGCTTGCAGCGGACTGGCTATTTTTTTTCCCTATGAGGAGAGTTTATGGAAATGAATGAACAAGGAATTACCAATACCAACCATGTCGATGAAATGCTTCCGGCCGGGAAGCTCTTTGCTTATGGCTTGCAGCATGTCCTGGCCATGTATGCCGGTGCTGTAGCCGTACCGATCATCATCGCCCAGGCTTTACATTTATCGCCGGCAGAACTGGTCCATCTGATCAATGCGGACCTCTTTTCCTGCGGTATTGCCACGCTGATACAGACATTAGGCTTTTGGAAAGTCGGCGCCAGGATTCCTATGATACAGGGCGTTACCTTTGCCGCTGTCACGCCGATGATCCTCATCGGTTCAGAACACGGCATTACGGCTATTTATGGGGCTATCCTCATTGCCGGTTTGTTTACCTTCTTCATTGCGCCGTTCTTCAGCCGGTTCATCCGGTTTTTTCCGCCAGTCGTCACGGGTTCGGTCATTACCATCATCGGTATCACTTTGCTGCCGGTAGCCGTCAACTGGATGGGCGGCGGCAATCCGAAATCGCCCGACTTCGCGTCGCCTATGAACTTGTTCCTGGCCTTCATCACCTTGGTCATTATCATCGCCATTTATCGCTGCGGCAAGGGCTTCCTGAGCAATATCTCTGTCCTTCTCGGCCTCATCGGCGGGACGATCATCGCCATGGCCCTGGGGCAGACCAACTTTGCCGAAGTCGGCCAGGCCGATTGGATTGGATTGGTCACGCCTTTCTCCTTTGGTCTGCCGACCTTTGACCTCGGCTCCATCATTTCCATGATTGTCGTCATGGTCGTCGTCATGGTAGAAACGACAGGGGACTGCATCGCCATCGGTTCCATCGTGGGTCGGGAAATCGACAGCAACCGCCTGGCGCGCTGTCTCCGGGCCGATGGGTTATCGACCTTTATCGGCGGCATCCTCAACAGCTTCCCTTATACAGCCTTTGCCCAGAATGTCGGCCTCATCGCTGTTACCCGCGTCAAGAGCCGCTTCGTCGTCGCCGCTTCGGGCATCATCCTCATTGCCCTTGGTTTGTTCCCGAAATTGGCTGCCGTCGTCGCGTCGATTCCGAATTCTGTCTTAGGCGGTGCCGGCGTAGCTATGTTCGGCATGGTCATTGCCAGTGGTATCCGGGCTTTGAGCAAGGTGAAATTCGATGGAACCTATAATTTGATGATCGTCGCTGTCAGCGTCGGCGTCAGTATGATTACCCTGACGGCTCCGAATTTCTTCCATAGTTTTCCGGCCTGGGCGAATATCGTGTTCCATAGCGGGATTACTTTGGGCAGCATTACGGCTGTCGTCCTCAACCTCATCCTGAATGGGAAAGGCGAAGCCCATGATGTAAACGCAAATTAAATAAATGTAAATAAAAACGCCTGTTCAGGCGATTGAGAAAGCGAGGGATTTTTTTGCTGAAGCGAATGATGGTGCTGGCTTGTGTTGCAGCGTTGACGACAAGCGCTGCCTGGGCTGATTCACCGGAACTGAAGACGGCACCGGCTCCTTTTAGTGTCAAAGTGGAAATCAAGCCGACGGCGGCGCCGCAGGAAGACACGAAACCGGCCCAGCCGGCAGTAACGGCGAAGAAGGACACGACAAGCCAGCGGGCTGCCAAAGAAGTTCAGCAGGCTCCGGCGGCAGAATCAGAAAAGAAAATAGGAATCAACCTGGCCAGCCGTATCTTAACGCTCTATGAGGGCGATACGAAGATCAAGATGTACCACGTTGGGGTCGGTAAGACGTCGACGCCGACGCCGACCGGCTATTACAGCGTCCAATACAAGGAAGTCAATCCGACCTGGGTCGACCCGGATGACACGAGTATCCAGATTAGTTCGGGTCCGGACAATCCGATTGGTTACCGCTGGATCGGCTTTTATGGAAATTATGGGATCCATGGGACGAATCATCCCGAATCCATCGGCGGCTACGTATCCAATGGCTGCGTGCGCATGAAAGAAGCCGATGTGGAAGACCT
>CABMPA010000014.1 GCA_902388315.1 uncultured Megasphaera sp.
GCGGGCCGCCCGCCGCTATCATCTGTCCAGGGAATCGTCTCCTGCATTGACGGGGGAGAATGGCTCTGGGCGGCCCCTACGGATGTGGTCCGCCGTCCCGTCAGGCCCTGGATTTGACTTTGTGTAGTCATATGCTATAATGTTTTTGAAAGAAGTAAAGTAATGCAATATGACGAAACCCCGCAGAGTGGTGGCTCTGTGGGGTTTCTGACGTATTTGCGGGACGTCTGGGCGTCGCTCTACGAACTGCGACCTGCGACCTGCGGGACGCCCTCTGGGCGTCCCCTACAAATTTTCCTTTTTGGTTGTAAATGCAACAGAAATGTTTCTTTCTTTTTGTTATACTTTACGTGTACTCGATGAGAGCAGAGAATTACGAATCACCCATTCAATTTATTATATGTATGAGATACAGGAGGTTTTCCCCATGACTAAAGAAAAACAGATGTTTTGTTTCCAGTGTGAACAGACCGCTATGGGTACTGGCTGCACCGGCTGTGCCGGTGTTTGTGGCAAATCGGCTACGGAAGCCGGCTTGCAGGATGTTTTGACCGGCGCCTTGGTCGGCTTGGCCCGCACCTGTCAAAATGCTGCTCCGACGGCTAAGACTTATCGCGCAATCCTCGAAGGCCTGTTCACGACGATTACCAACGTCAACTTCAACACGACGACGACTCAGGCTATGATCGACAAAATCCATGCGGAAGCCGCTGCCCTTTCGTCCACTCCCACAGCTGACTACGACATGAACCAGATGTGGAACGCCGATGAAGATATCCGTTCCCTCAAATCGCTCATCCTCTTCGGTATGCGCGGCATGGCTGCTTATGCTTACCACGCCCTCATGCTCGGCAAATCGAGCGAAGAAGTCGATGCTTTCTTCATCAAAGGCCTGTCGGCACTCGGTGAAGACTGGGGCATGGATGAACTCCTGCCGATTGTCATGGAAACAGGCAAAGTCAACCTGACCTGCATGGCTCTCCTCGATGAAGCCAATACGACTACTTATGGTACACCGGTTCCGACGACGGTTCCCTTGACCGTTGAAAAAGGCCCGTTCATCGTCGTTACCGGCCACGATTTGAAAGACTTGGAACTCCTCCTCAAACAGACCGAAGGCAAAGGCATCAATATCTATACGCACGGCGAAATGCTCCCGGCTCACGCTTATCCGGAATTGAAGAAATACAAACACCTCAAAGGCAATTTCGGTACGGCTTGGCAGAACCAGCAGAAAGAATTCGACGGCGTTCCCGGCGCATTCCTGTTCACGACGAACTGCCTCATGCCGCCTCGTAAATCCTATATCGACCGCGTCTTCACGACGGAAGTCGTTTCCTTTGACGGCGTAACTCATATCGGCGAAGACAAAGATTTCACGCCGGTCATCGAAAAAGCCCTGGAACTCGGCGGCTACGCAGAAGACCAGCACTTCACCGGCATCAACGGCGGCAGCACCGTTACGACTGGCTTCGGCCATGGTACGGTCCTCTCCGTTGCTGACAAAGTCATCGACGCTGTCAAAGCCGGCGCTATCAAACACTTCTTCCTCGTCGGCGGCTGCGACGGCGCTCGTCCGGGCCGTAACTACTACACGGACTTCGTCAAACAGACCCCGGCTGATACGGTCGTCCTCACCCTGGCTTGCGGCAAATACCGCTTCAATGACCTCGACCTCGGCACCATCGGCGGCTTGCCGCGCATCATGGACATGGGTCAGTGCAACGACGCTTACAGTGCTATCCAGGTAGCTGTCGCTTTGGCAAAAGCTTTCGATTGCGGCGTCAACGACCTGCCCTTGACCCTCGTCCTCTCTTGGTACGAACAGAAAGCCGTCTGCATCCTCTTGACCCTCCTCTCCTTGGGCATCAAGAATATTTACCTCGGACCGACACTGCCGGCCTTCGTCTCTAAGAATGTCCTCAACTACTTGGTAGAAAACTTCCAGATTTCCCCGACCAGCACACCGGAAGCTGACCTCAAAAAGATTTTGGGCTAAACTCAAAAAAGAGGCTGTCGCATGAAGACAGCCTCTTTTTTTCGCCTGTATGCGATTTCGTAGGGGACGTCCTGTCAAGGCGTCCCGCTGTGAATAGTGTGAATGGCCGGAATTTATGACGAGCGGCTAGTAATTTATAAAACCTGCCATCATGCCAGAGTTAGCTGTGGTGGAATTTCGCGGCGGGCCGCCTAGCAACAGCTGTCCGTTTTGGCAACCGTCTTGCGCCTTCCGTTGGTCGGCACCCGATGGGTCAAAAAGGCTTAGGACGGCCCCTACGGAGGCCCCGATTGGGGCGATTTTTACGAGCCGAGGGTTACTCGAGGCGATGTCGTTATTCTGAATCTGTCACGGCGGAGCCGCATCTGAGTCCGAGGCGGCCTGCGAACGGCGGCCTGCGGCCTGCGGGCGCTTTAGCGCCCTGCCTACTTGCGGAATTGCTTATTCTACGGTAATATAAACGTATACAATACCTTATTATATTTACACAGGAGGCTGTTACTATGGCAGACAATAAAACTTACGCTGTGTTCCAGACGAACCGCGGCGATTTTACGGTTGAACTTTTTGCGGACAAGGCGCCGATTACGGTCGAAAATTTTGTCAATCTGGCAAAATCCGGCTTTTATGATGGTACGATTTTCCACCGCATCATTGCTGATTTCATGATCCAGGGCGGCGACCCGACGGGTACGGGCTGCGGCGGCTCGAAACAGACGATTCCCGATGAATTTGCTCCGGGCCTCGATTTCAGCGAACCGGGCATCCTGGCTATGGCCAATGCCGGCCCCAATACGGGCAGCTCGCAGTTCTTTGTGACGGTCGTCCCGACGCCGTGGCTCCAGAACCATCATTCGATTTTCGGCAAGGTCATCAAGGATTATGACGTCGTCGAAGGCATCAGCAGAGTCAAGACCAATTTTGCAGATAAACCGCTGGAAGATGTTGTCCTGAATACGGTGAAAATCGTTACGGAAGAAGCCTAAGGGTTTCATGTTATATTATACGTATATGGTGCGCTGCGCCGACCAGTCTTTATATACGGGCTGGACGCTGGATGTAGCCAAACGGGTGGCGGCGCACAATGACGGCAGAGGGGCTAAGTATACCCGTTCCCGTCGCCCTGTGACCCTGGCCTGGTGCCAGGGTTTTCCTACAAAACACGAGGCTATGCATTGGGAATGGCAGATCAAGCAGTGGACGAAAGAGGAGAAGGAGAAGCTCTGCCGGGAACAGCTTTCGGTAACGGATGAGAGAGGATGATGGAAATGAAGATATGGAAAAAATGGCTGACGACGATTGTTGCCAGCTTATCCCTCTGTGCAGCGCCGGCAGCCATCGCTTCGGCAGCTTCGACGGCGCAGATCCTGCTCTACGGGGCGGCGACCATGGCCCTGGCCAAACAGCAGCTGCTCCAGATGGACAACAATAATCAGAAGCAGATGCTGGCCAATACGCAGGCCAAGACCGGTGTCGTCGATAATGAAGCCTACAGCGACCGCCTGGAAAATATCCAGCGCAACCTCGTGGCGACGGGCCTCATCAAGCGCAATTACGATGTCTATGCCAACCCGTCGAAAGAGCTGAACGCCTTTGAAACGATTGGCGGCGTCATTTCCGTCAATAAGGGGATGCTCGATGCCCTCAACGATGATGAACTGGCCTTTACGATGTGTCATGAAATGCAGCACGGCGAAAAACGCCATGCCATCAACGGCGTCCTCAAGAGCATCGGCATTTCGACGCTCATCGACGTGTCTCTCGGCGGCAATGCCGACGTCCTTGACATCCTCCTGGGCAGTGTGGCCGTCAATTACATCGACAATGAATTTGTCACCATGGACCAGGAAAAACAGGCCGACGCGACGGGCTTCAATGTCTTCAAGAACACGGCCTACAATGTCGGCGGCGCGGCTTCGTCCATGCAGTACGTCTACGAACAGTACGGCGAGTTGTGGCAGGAAGGCTTCAAGCGCGTCATCAGTCCGAATAACCATCCGCAGATGTCGAGCCGTATCGAAAAGCTGGCCGGCCGCATGACCTTGTGGTCTGGCAATCATGTCCAGGTCGGCGGCAATACGGTTTATGTCAATGCCCAGCCCGTCGTTACGCCGGCTGCAGCCGGAACGTATTCGTCGCGGCGCCGGGCCTTTCTGGTAGCTGGCAATCTGGCCCGGGCTGCGCATGATGTCTACGGTGAAGCGACGAAAGACGATAAAGTCGTTACGGAAACAATGAATAAGAAGCAGCCGTCGTGGAAGGTAGCGTCCCGTGGCGACGATGTCTACGTCAATGACCTGCGCATCATGACCTGTGCTGACGGTGATGACCAGCCGGCTATCGTCAAGAACATCCAGTCAGCGCTGGAAGCCAAACCGGCTATGTTGAGCAAGAAGGAAATCCAGAAGCAGAATAAAGCCTGGACCCAGAAATACGGTTATAAGAAAGAAAAGAAGGAGAAGAATGCGTAAACAAATAGCTTTTGTCACGGCCCTCATGGCCCTGACCCTGGGCGTCGGCATCTTTGCCGGTGCCCGCCAGTCGACGGACTCTCATGGCGTCGATGTGGCCCTGGAAGAAGCGCGGCAGCATGCGACGAGCGATGGAGATGACGTGCCGGCGCTGCAGGAAAAACCACATGTTACCCTTCATTATCCGGCGACGGAGCCGGCCGATGCCCATCCCATCCTGCGCTGGAGCCGTGTCGACGGGGCCGTCATGTACGACGTGCAGCTGTTGAAGAAAGAGGAAGAAAAAGGCGATGATGGTAAAATCAGTACGTCGTATGAGCCTTTCATGGATGACCAGAAAGCCTATACGACGGGATTGGAACTCGATTTGCCCGATACCTTCCTGGGGCAGGTCTTTTACTGGCGTGTCCGCGGCCTCGATTTGAAGGGCCGTCCGGTCAGTGAATTCTCGGATATCGAAGAAGCGCATGTCGATATTTTCCAGCCTTTCACGGAAAAGCCGACGCCCTTGTCCTTTTTCAATCAGGGACCGGGCCAGACCCTGCTCTATCCTGTTTATGACTGGATTGCTGTGCCGGGGGCGGCCAAGTATGAAGTGGAAATCCTAAACGATTTGCCGGAAGACCCGAACGGCACGGCGCCGTCGATTCATCGCATCGACAGTTATACACCGCAGTATGCCCAGCAGTATGACCAGAAAGCCCGCATGGGCGATAAGCCCTTTTACTGGCGTGTCCTGGCCCTGGACGGGGCCGGCAATCCTATTGGCGGGTATTCCGATGCCCTGCCTTTCGAGCTGGACCCGGCAGCGGAAAAGGGCGTAGTCGCGATCTTTGGTGACAGCATCAGCCATGGTGGCGGCAGTATTTCCTATTCGCCGACGGACTGGGACTTCAGTTACGCTTCGTATCTCATGTTCCCGACGATTAACCTGGCTCAGAGCGGCGATACGAGTGCCATGGGTGTCGAACGCTTCGACCGCGATGTCCTGCCCTTTAAGCCGTCGTATGTCATCATCCTCATCGGATCCAACAGCCTCCGTGCCGGCGTCCCGGCGGGCGAAGTCATTGCCGATTTGCAGACGTTGAAGGAAAAATGCCTGAGCCATGGCATCAAGCCCGTGTTCCTGACCATTCCGCCGCTCAACCCGAAGAACATCAAGGCCGCTTTCGACCAGGATACAGCCGATGATTGGCGCGGTGCCATTGCCGAAGTCAATAATTACATCGATACACAGGTCCACATCGACATCACGCCGGGCATGGCCGACAGCCACGGCGAACTCAGGACCGAACTGGCCCTGGACGGGCTCCACCTGGACCCGCCGGGCAAAAAAATGATGGCTGCTGCCATCAATAACGCCTGGGCCAGCATCACCGAACTGCCCGATAGTGCCTGGGAGTGAGGGAAAGGGCTGACGCCCTTTCCAGTGGTTAGTGGTTCGTTGTTAGTGGTTAGTAAGCGGGCCTTACCCCGGGTTTGTAGGGGTCGCCGCGTGGGCGACCCGCTAGGATTTGGAGTATTTTTTAGCAGACTGATTGAAAAATCGTACATATCCCGGAGCGGGCGCCCCACGTGGCGCCCCTACAGAAAAAAGAGGCTGTCGCATATGCGACAGCCTCTTTTTTTTACACCTTCTCCAGCAAGCGTTTGGCGGTGAACTGGTCGGTGATGAGGACGTTGGCGTAGCCTCCTTTTAGGGCTGCCCGGATGCTGGCGATTTTGCCTTCGCCGCCGGACAGGAGGATGCTGTATTCTTTGTTGCGCAGGTCATCGAGGGCGATGCCGACGGTGCGGTCGTTCAGTTCCTGGCTGGAGATGTTGCCATCTTTATCGAAGAAACGGGAGCAGATGTCGCCGACGGCATGACTCTTGAGGTAGGCTTTTTCTTCGGTATCGGCATAGCCAAGGCGGAAGAACAAGGCATTATCGCGGACCGTGCCGACGCTGAAGATGGCGATGTTGGCATTGCGGCCCAGTTCCAGGACGCGCTTGATATGACGGTCGCGATAGACCATTTCCTTGACTTCTTTGGAGTCGAACAGGACCGGAAGGGGCAGGTACTGGGCGATGGTTTCGTAGTTCTTGGCGAATTTTTCCAGGATTTCATTGGCGTAAGTCTCACTCGTAGAAAGGGTGATGCCCCCTTCGAGCTGGACAATCTGGGCCCCTTTCAGGGGATGGGGGATGAGTTGATGGGACAGGCTGTGGAGGGTCGTGCCCCAGCCGACGCCGATGATGTCGCCGTCCTGGATGATTTCATTGATATAGGCCGCGCCGCGCTGGCCGATATATTTCTTGACTTCTTCTTCATCTTCGATGGGGGCATTGGCAATGCAGGCCTGGCGCAATCCATAGGCTGCGGCCACTTTTTTGGCCAGCTGGCTCTGGTCTTCGATGGGATCGAAGATTTCGATGCGTACGAAGCCCATGTCCTTGGCGTACTGCAAGAGCCGCGACACCGACGGGCGGGACAGCTGAAGCTCCTTGGCGATATCGGCCTGGCTGAAACCGGACTGGTAATATAATTTTGCTGCACTGATGGCTAATTTATTCTTATTATGTTGCATAGGAATCCGTCCTTAACGTAGGGTTTGTAAAATAATGAAATCCTCTGACGAAAAAAAAGTAGCGAATATAAGTACATTTCTTTTTATTATCGCATTTTTGTTCATGTAAATGCAAGGCGGGATAAATAATAAATTCAAAATATGACCTTTTATATACACTATATTTTGCATAAAAATTATAGCCTGTTTTTCGACTATACGCAAAGTGAAAATATGTAAAAATTTTATTGAAATAATGTTCCAAGTGATGTATGATGAAGTCACGGAAAATCCTCTATGCAGGTAGCGAAAGAAAATACCAGTGTAATTGATGAAAGGAGCAATTTTATTATGCAGGATAAGCAGTATGTCATGGCCCTGGACGCCGGCACCACGAGTAATCGCGCCATTATTTTCGATAATGAATCACATATCGTCAGCGTCAGCCAGAAAGAATTCACCCAGTATTTCCCGAAACCGGGCTGGGTCGAACACGATGCCAATGAAATTTTTCACAGCATGGTCGAAGTCATGCGCGAAGCCTTGGAACAGGCCAATATGACGGCCAGCGAAATCTCGGCTATCGGTATCACCAACCAGCGTGAAACGACGGTCGTCTGGGATAAGAACACAGGGGATCCGATCTACAATGCCATCGTTTGGCAGTCCCGCCAGACGGCCCCGATTTGTGAAGACCTCAAAGCCCGCGGCTTAGTGGATGAATTCCAGCAAAAGACGGGTCTGGTCATCGACGCTTACTTCTCCGGGACGAAGGTCAAATGGATCCTGGACAACGTCGAAGGCGCCCGGGAAAAAGCCGAAAAAGGCAATCTTCTCTTCGGGACTATCGACTGCTGGCTGGTCTGGAAACTGACTGGCGGCCAAGTCCATGTTACCGACTACTCTAACGCTTCCCGTACACTTATGTTCAACATCAAAGAACTGAAGTGGGACGACCAGCTTCTTGAATATTTAACCGTTCCTAAATGCATGCTCCCGGAAGTCCGCCCGTCCAGCGAAGTCTATGGCTGCACGGATCCGGCTATCCTCGGCGGCCCGGTCAACATCGCCGGTATCGCCGGTGACCAGCAGGCAGCTCTCTTCGGCCAGACCTGCTATGAACCGGGCATGGCCAAGAATACCTATGGTACAGGCTGCTTCATGCTCATGAACACGGGCACGACGCCCATTCCTTCCAAGAACGGCCTGGTTACGACTATTGCCTGGGGCCTCGACGGCAAAGTCGAATATGCTCTTGAAGGTTCTATCTTCGTCGCAGGTTCGGCTATCCAGTGGCTCCGCGACGGTCTGCGCCTCATCGATACGGCTCCGGATTCGGAATGGGTCGCTAAACGCGTTCCCGATTCGGACGGCGTCTATGTCGTACCGGCCTTCGTCGGCCTCGGCGCTCCTTACTGGGATATGGATGCCCGCGGCTTGATCATCGGCATCACGCGCGGCACCAAGAAGTCTCACATCGTCCGGGCAACTCTCGATTCTATGGCTTACCAGACGAAAGACGTCCTCGGCGCTATGGAAGCAGACTCTGGCATCAAACTGGCTGCCCTCAAGGTCGACGGCGGCGCTGTTGCCAACAACATGCTCATGCAGTTCCAGGCCGATATCCTCGGCGTTCCTGTCGACCGCCCGCAGGTCATCGAAACGACGGCTCTCGGTGCCGCTTACCTGGCTGGTCTGGCTGTCGGCGTCTGGGATTCCAAAGAAGACCTCGTATCGAGCTGGAAACTCCAGAACCGTTTTGAACCGACTATGGATCCGGAAAAAGCAGCAGGTTATTACAAAGGCTGGCGCAAGGCTGTCAAACACGCGATGCACTGGCTCAGCGATGAAGACTAAGAGAGAGGTGCTGGCATCATGATGTTTGATAACTTATTAGGAGAATTTCTTGGGACGATGGTCCTCATCGTCTTCGGGGCCGGCGTTTGCGCCTGCAACACGCTGACCAAATCGAAAGGCCAGAACGGCGGCTGGATTTGTATTACCGCAGCATGGGGTTTCGCCGTAACCCTCGGCGTTTACACGGCAACGACCTTAGGCGCTCCGCAGGGCGACCTGAACCCGGCTGTTACCTTGGGTAAAACTATGATCGGTATTTACAGCGTTCCCCAGTTTTTCGCAACGTCCATTGCTCAGATCCTGGGTGGTATCCTCGGCGCTGCTATTGTCTGGCTGGCATACTTGCCGCATTGGGCTGAAACGGAAGATAAATCGGCGAAACTCGGTATCTTCTGCACGGCTCCGGCTATCCGCAACTATCTGGCCAACTTCCTTTGCGAATTCATTGCGACGTTCTTCCTGATGTTCGTCATCTGGATGATCTTCTCCAATAAAGTCGGGGCTATGCCGGCCGGCCTTGGGCCGTACATCGTCGGCATCCTCATCTGGGCTCTGGGCATGAGCCTTGGCGGGCCCACAGGCTACGCCATGAACCCGGCTCGAGATTTAGGTCCGCGTATTGCTCACGCTATCCTGCCGATTGCCGGCAAAGGTGGTTCGGACTGGGCTTACGCCTGGGTCCCTGTCTTCGGCCCCCTGGCTGGTGCTTTTGCAGCCTATGTCGTAGCTATGGCATTGAATGTCTTCTAATCTATATTGTATATGGTTTTGGGAAAGGGCTTGTCATTCTTCGGCAAGCCCTCTCCTTTATCCCCAAATTGCAAATTTGATTATTATTGATGAACGAAATTTCATGATTAATTAAAGGTAATATTCCTGTATTTTTGCATGAAAAAATAGTATAAGCCGACAAAGTGAAAATATGTAAAAATAGTATTGCAATTATTTTCACAAACGGATATAATAGGGACATCAAAGATAGTGATACTTGGTATTTACAGAGAAAGAGGTTGTGAACATGACAAAACAAGCAGATGTCGTCGTAATTGGCGGCGGTATTACCGGCACAGCCATTTTGCACGAATTGGCAAAGTACAATCTTCGTGCAGTCCTGGTTGAACAGGAACCGGAACTGGCTGCCGGCACGACAAAGGCCAACAGTGCCATCCTTCACGCAGGTTTCGATGCGCCTACGGGTAGTATGAAAGCCCGCATGAACGTCGCAGGCAATGCAATGTATCATGAATTGAAAGACGAATTGGATCTGGAAATCCGCTGGTCCGGCTCGTATGTAGCCGCCCTCGATGATGAACAGATGGATGTCCTCCAGGAACTCCTCGAACGGGGCAATGCCAATGGCGTTCCGGGACTGAAAATCGTCAGCGGCGATGAAATGCGCAAAGAAGAACCCAATGTCAGCAAGGATATCAAAGGGGCTCTCTGGGCTCCGACTGCCGGTATCTGCTGGCCTTTCGGCCTGGCACTGGCCTTTGCTGAAAATGCTGTCATCAATGGCGCTGAAGTCATCCGTGAATGTCAGGTCACGGGCATTACTGTAGAAGACGGTGCTGTCAAAGCCGTCGAAACGGACAAGGGCACTATCGAAACGAAATACGTCATCAATGCCGCCGGTGTCCATGCCGACGAAATCAGCCGCCTTGCCGGAGATGATACCTTTGAAATCCATCCGCGCCGCGGCGAATACATCCTCTTTGATAAGACGGCTCAGAAGGACCTCGTCTATTCGCCAGTATTCCCGACACCGACGAAAATGGGTAAAGGCATCCTGGTCTGTGCGACGACGCACGGCAACGTCTTTGTCGGCCCGAACGCCCAGGATTTGCCTGATGATGAAAAAGAAGATACGGCTGTTACCATTCCGGGCATGGACGACATCCTGGACAAAGCCCGCCGTCTGGTCCCGAACATCCCTGTCGGCGCTACGATTACCGAATTTGCCGGTGTCCGCGCTGTATCCAGCACGGGTGACTTCATCCTCGGCCCGTCGGAAAAGACGAAAGGCCTCATCCAGGCTGCCGGTATCCAGTCGCCGGGCCTGACTTCGGCTCCGGCTATTGCCAAGTACCTCGTCGACGGCATCGTCGCTGAAACCGGTGCCGCTGCCAAGACTGACTACAAGAAAGGCCGTCCGGCTCAGCCTTGCTTCCGCATGATGGCTGAAGCTGACCAGAAAGCCCTCATCGCCAAAGACCCCCGTTATGGCCGCGTCATCTGCCGCTGCGAAACGATTACGGAAGGGGAAATCGTCGACGCTATCCACCGTCCCGTCGGCGCCCGCACCGTCGATGGTGTCAAACGCCGCACGCGTGCCGGCATGGGCCGCTGCCAGGGTGGCTTCTGCGGACCCCGTGTTACACAGATTTTGTCCCGTGAATTGAACATCCCCGTTACGGAAGTACGGAAAGAAATGCGTAATTCTTACATGTTCTACAACAAAGAAAGCGGAGGTAAAGCATAATGGGTGAACAACTTTATGATATTATCATCGTTGGCGGCGGCCCGGCAGGCTTATCCGCTGCCTACAGCGCTTGGCAGAACGGCGCTAAAAAAATCCTCGTCCTCGAACGTGACCGCGAAGCTGGCGGCATCCTCCAGCAGTGTATCCACAACGGCTTCGGCCTCCATCACTTCAAAGAAGAACTGACCGGCCCGGGCTATGCACAGCGCTGCTATGACCTGGTCAAAGATAAACCGGAAATCGAAATCCTCGTCGATACCATGGTCCTCAGCGTCAATCCCGACAAGACCGTCACGGCTGTCAGCCCGGCACACGGCCTGATGAAAGTACAGGGCAAGACGATCATCCTCACCATGGGCTGCCGCGAACGTACCCGCGGTGCCATCCGCATCCCCGGTTATCGTCCGGCCGGCGTCTTCACGGCTGGCGCAGCTCAGCGCATGGTCAACATGGAAGGCTATCTGCCCGGCAAGAAGATCGTCATCCTTGGCAGTGGCGACATCGGCCTCATCATGGCACGCCGCATGACCCTGGAAGGCTGCAAAGTCCAGGCTGTCCTGGAAATCTGCCCCTTCTCGAACGGCTTGACCCGTAATATGGTACAATGTCTGTATGACTATGATATTCCTTTGTATCTGTCCCATACCATCACGGCCATCCACGGCAAAGACCGGGTCAACGGCATTACAGCAGCTAAAGTCGACGATCATATGAAACCTATTCCGGGCACGGAATTCGATATCGACTGCGATACGCTGCTTCTGTCCGTCGGCCTGATTCCGGAAAATGAATTGTCCCGCGGCTTGGGACTGGCTATGCATCCGCTCACCAATGGTCCTATCGTCGACCAGCACCGTGAAACGAGCATCCCCGGCATCTTTGCGGCCGGCAACGTCGTCCACGTCCATGACCTGGTAGACTTCGTATCGGAAGAAGCTGAAATCGCCGGTAAGTACGCGGCCCTCAAAGCACAGAAACAGCTGCCGGAAGACGTAGCTGACGTCAAAGTCGAAGCCATCGACGAAGTCCGCACCTGCGTTCCTCAGCACGTCCGCGCTACGGCTGACGGCGAAACCATCCGTTTGTTCATGCGTGTCCGCAAACCCATGAAGAAAGTCCGCCTCACGGTTAAGAGCGGTGATGATACGCTGCTGACGAAAGTCCTCCCCGTTGCCAAACCGAGTGAAATGATCGCCGTCAACGTACCGGCTGAAAAAGCCAAAGGCCATCATGCGGATTGGACCGTTTCCGTAAAGGAGGAAGCATAACATGAGTGTAGAAACGAAACAACTGAACTGCATCAACTGCCCGCTGGGCTGCCTGCTTACGGTTACCCTGGAAGACGGTAAGATTACCAGCGTTACAGGCAATACGTGCCCGCGCGGCGAAAAATATGCCCATCAGGAACTGACGGACCCGCAGCGCATGCTGACCTCGACGGTCCGCATCGAAGGCGGCGAACTGCCGCTCCTGCCGGTCGTATCCAAGACGACCCTGCCGAAAGGCAAAATCCTCGACTGTGCAGAAGCCCTGCGCAGCGTCGATGTCAAAGCCCCGGTCCATACGGGCGACGTCATCGTCAAGGATATCCTGGGCCTCGGCGTAGATATCGTGGCCAGCCGCGATATGGGCAAAGAATAAACATCGGTACCAATATTCCCTCTTACATATACCAGAAAGGGGCTGTCGCATGTGCGACAGCCCCTTTCTCGTTGCTCGTTGTTCGTGGCTAGTGGCTGGCGAAAAGAGGTTGCAGGGGTCGTCCTCTACAGCGATCTTCTTCAGCAGCCGTCCTGTCGTTTTTTACAGTCATGACCTGACGGGTTGAAAAAGGCACGTGCTTTAGAGGGATTCATTAATTTGCTTGATTTATTAGGCGAACATGGTACAATAAAAACAGAGATAGTCCGATGGTGGTACATCGGTCTCCTCTGTGGTTTATGTTTGAAGAAGGCCGTGTACCGCGAGTACGCGGTTTTTTTCATGCTAAAGGTTTATCGCTTCGTTGCTGAAATAATCAGCACTATAAGAGTTGCGAATGCAATCATCAACGACAATGCTTCGTATACACTCATGCTGATCACCTCGCTTTCGCGAGGGAAACCGGATACATCGAACTATCTCATGGAGTTCAGTATACCAGATTTACTACCAGGCTTCAAGGAAAAGCCATGGTTCGTGATTCATAAAACCATATCATCATTATCGAATAGGTTATGGTGATATCTCGCAGCGGGCCGCCATCCTCTGCTGTCCGTTCCAGCAGCCATCTTGCGCCTTCCGTTGGTCGGCACTCGATGGGCTGGAAAGGCTCTGGGACGGCCCCTACGCAGCTAACCACTAACCACTAGCCACTAACCACTTAAAAGAGGCTGTCGCATGTGCGACAGCCTCTTTTCTCATGTATTGGTTGGAGGATGGTCTGTTTATTTCGTTTTCTGCTGGATGAAGCCCGGCGTGGTGAGGTAACGGTCGCCGTTATCCGGCAGGAAGGCTACGATGGTCTTGCCGGCATTTTCCGGACGTTTGGCGACTTCCGATGCGGCATAGAGAGCAGCACCGCCGGAGATACCGATGAGGAGGCCTTCGGATTCGGTGAATTTCTGGGCCGTTTCATAAGCCTGTTCCGTCGTGACTGTGAAGACTTCGTCGTAGATTTTCGTATCCAATGTTTCCGGGACGAAGTTTGCGCCGATGCCCTGGAGTTTATGCGGGCCTGCATGGCCTTCGGAGAGGAGCGGCGAATCTTTCGGTTCGATAGCGATAATCTGGACGGACGGTTTCTTTTCTTTCAGGTACTGGCCGACGCCGGAGAGCGTGCCGCCTGTGCCGACACCAGCTAAGAAGATGTCGACAGCGCCGTCAGTATCTTCATAGATTTCCGGGCCCGTCGTCAGGCGATGGATTTCCGGATTGACCGGGTTGGTGAACTGGCCGGGAATGAAGGAATCCGGGATTTCTTTGGCCAATTCGTTGGCTTTGTCGACAGCGCCTTTCATGCCGGTCTTGCCCGGTGTGAGGACGATTTCAGCACCATAAGCGGAAATGAGGTTGCGGCGTTCGACAGACATGGTTTCCGGCATGGTAAAGATAGCGCGGTAGCCTTTGGCAGCAGCGACGGCAGCCAGGCCGATGCCGGTATTGCCGCTGGTCGGTTCGATGATGACCGAGCCTTCTTTGAGGATGCCTTTCTTTTCAGCGTCTTCGATCATGGCTTTGGCGATGCGGTCTTTGGCAGAACCGGCCGGGTTGAAAGCTTCGAGTTTGACTAAGAGGTTAGCAGCTACGCCAGCAGCGCTGTTGTAGCGTTCCGGTTTCAATAACGGTGTGTTGCCGATCAACTGTAACATAGATGTGTAGATTTTGCTCATGAGAATCTCTCCTTTTTCCTATGATTCATCCCCCGATGAATGCAAAAATATGTTGAAGTATAGTAAGGTATACCAAATGGGTATAGATTTTATGTACACCTATACTGGATTTTTCCATTTCCGTATAGGGTGACAACGAGGTTGATTATTTCAATGGCCGCATTTTGCCGATGCAGCGTTCGTCGTGCTGCTGATCCATCATTTCCACGCGGCGCTGCAGGATGGCTACCTGGTGCTGCAGGGCGATGATCTGGTCTTCGATGGGATCGGGCAGGCGGTTGTGGTTGAGGTCGACGTCGCGTTCGCTGTGGCTGGCTTTGATGCGCTTGCCCTGCTGGACGACGACGCGGCCCGGAATGCCGACGACCGTCGAGTACGGCGGCACTTCTTTGAGGACGACGGAACCGGCGCCGATTTTTGCGCCTTCACCGACGGTAAAGGAACCGAGGACTTTGGCGCCGCAGGCGACGACGACGTAATCGCCGATGGTCGGATGGCGTTTGCCTTTTTCCTTGCCCGTCCCGCCGAGGGTCACGCCCTGATAGAGGGAAACGTTATTGCCGATGACCGTCGTTTCTCCGATGACGATGCCCATGCCATGGTCGATGAACAGGCCTTCGCCAATCTGGGCGCCGGGATGGATCTCGATGCCCGTGAAGAAGCGGGAAATAGTGGAAATGATGCGGGCCGTGACAAACCACTGATGCTTGTAGAAGAAGTGGGCCAGGCGATGGGCCCAGATGGCATGAAGGCCGGAATAGCAGAGCAAGACTTCCAGCGTGTTCTTGGCGGCTGGATCGCGGTCCTTGATGACGCGAATGTCGTTGCGAAGTGATTTGAACATGGCGTAGCGCCCTCCTGTGATATAAAAAAAGTAAATAAAAAAAGACCTGCCGTCATACAGAGACGGTGGTCCGTGGTTCCACTCTGATTGCAGTACGATGACTGCCACTCAATGCCCGTAACGGCGGCAACCGGGATGACCTACTCGCGTTCAATCATCCTGCTCCCAAAGGCATTCCATCACATTCAACTTCGATAGGGGCTTTCAGCCGGTGGCCCTTACTCTCTGTGCCGTTATCCTGTGTGTACTTGTTTTGGTCATTGCATTTTTGTTTTCGTGTTGAACACATGATACCCCTTCACAGGACGTTTGTCAATAGAAAAATTGTAAAAAGACGACAAAATTGGTGTCTTATTTAAAAAGGCTGATAGAATCACGTTCTTTATATACCATTAAAGGCGTTTGTAGTTTGTAAGTTTTGTTGGCTGCTGATACATAAAGACTCATGATTTATGAGTAAATTTGTCTGGATACAATATCCATATTCAGTAGACATACGAACCATCCTCTACAATCAAACGTATAAAATAGAGCAAAATGAGTTTAATATGATTTAAAGTAATTTTAAAAATCTAAAAATATCATTACAAAAATACATCCTTTAGCGTGGTCAAATGAAATATATGGCGATAATAAGCCATTTTTATAAAAAGTTTATTTATAAAAATCATAGAGTGTTAAAAGAACACCATATTAGTAATGAATTGTAAGATAACAAAAATGCATAGGTTGCTATTCAACGTTTCTCATTTTGTATTACCCAATCTTCTGTAATTCTTGCACTTTGCGCATGAAATGGTATACTTATGTTAAATACTTTACTTCATAGTATTCGTTGTAGTTGTGATTTATAAGTAAAGAGGTGTGAAAATGGAAAAGACAGAATTGTATGAAACATTCCAGAAAGGGTTGACCAGCGTCAATGGCGAAAGTTACATCGCCAAAAAAGCAGACGTTGCTGCAACTCTCACCAAAATTTTCCAGGACAAGGACACACATGAAGTTGCCCTCGTTGAAACGCCGCTCCTGAAAGAAATCGGCGCTGTAGACGCATTGAAAGCCGCAGGCATTAAAGTGGATACGGATCACTTCCGCAAGAATGCCCCGGACGACAAAGGCGGCGTTACCGAAGCCGACTATGGCATCGCTAACTTAGGCTCCATTGTCCAGATGAAAGACGACATCGACTGCCGTATCGTCGAAACGGTATCGGATGTCTATGTCGGCATCGTCAAACTTTCTAAGATCGTTGATACTTTCGATGACATGATCGACATCATGGCCGAAACGAAACCGTTCCCGAAATTCGCTGGTATCATCACCGGCCCGAGCCGGACAGCTGATATCGAATGTGTCGGTACTGTAGGGGTTCATGGCCCGCGTCAGTATTCGGTCATCGTCGTAGAAGATGCGTAAGGGAGGGAACAGCACATGTCTAACGAATTACTGAAGCAAGAAATCGAGCGCGCCATGGATAACGCGCCTTTGCAGAAGGCGTTAAAGAAATTTACATCGGCCTATCCTGGCAACCGTGCGAAAGTTTACAAAGGATATGACTTTGAAGCGCTTCGTGATAAAGTCCATGAAGTCAAATCCTATGCCCGTGACCATCTGGATGAAGTCATGGCCGAATTCATCAAGAATGCTGAAGCCAACGGGGCTCACGTATTCGTCGCTCATTCTCCGGAAGAAGCTATGGACTATGCATTGAAACTGGCGAAAGATAATAACGTCAAACTTTGCGTAAAATCGAAATCCATGGCCTCGGAAGAAATGCACTTCAACCAGAATTATGAAAAAGCAGGCATTACGGCTCAGGAAACGGACTTGGGTGAATTCATCAACTCCATTGCCGGGGATACGCCGTCCCACATGGTTATGCCGGCTATTCATTATTCTAAAGAAGACGTTGCTGACCTCTTTGAATCGTATACGAAACAGCCGGAAGAACCGGTCATTACGAAAGAAGTCAAGACGTCCCGCCGCGTCATGCGCCCGAAATTCCTCAGCGCTGAAATGGGGGTTTCCGGTGCCAACGTCGCTGTCGCTGAAACGGGTACAGTCATTACCATGACGAATGAAGGCAACGGCCGTATGGTCGCAACCCTTCCGAAAACGCACTTATACATCTTTGGTATTGAAAAATTCGTCGCTAAGATGAGCGATATCCGCTACATCTTCAAGGTACTGCCTCGTAATGGTACAGCTCAGAATATCACGGCATACCTTTCCTTCTACACGGGCGCTACGAAAGTCGTTACGGATCCGGAAAACGATACCAAGGAAGACAAGAACTTCCACATGATTATCCTCGATACGCCGGAACGCCGTAAGATTATGGCCAGTGAAGATTACAAAGATATCTTCTGCTGCATCCGCTGCGCAGCCTGCCTGAATGTATGTCCGGCCTTCCGTCTCGTCGGCGGCCACGTATATGGCGGCTCCATTTACACCGGCGGTATCGGCACCCTGCTCACGAGCTTCCTCAACAGCCGTGAACGCGGTAAAGATATCCAGAATATCTGTCTCCAGTGCGGTACGTGTAACACGGTCTGCGGCGGCAAACTCGATATTGCCGGCATGATCCTGAAACTGCGCACGAAATTCGCACAGGAAGATGGCCTCAATCCGGTCCATAAATTCTGTCTCGATACGGTTGCTGACCGTCACCTCTTCCACTCCATGCTGCGCATCGCTTCGGTTGCTCAGGGCATGATCACCAAAGGTCAGCCGATGATCCGTCATCTGCCGATGTTCTTGTCCGGTCTGACAGCAGGCCGCAGCCTGCCGAGCATTGCTCCGCAGCCGTTCCGCGACATCCTGCCGACGATTAAACAGGACGTTCCCAACCCGAAGGGCAAAATCGCTATCTTCACGGGCTGCCTCCTCGACTTCGTCTATGTCGACATCGCAACGGACGTCGTCAAAGCCCTCAACATGGCTGGCTATATCGTAGAAATGCCGCTTGGCCAGGCTTGCTGCGGTGCTCCGGCTACCTACATGGGCGATGTTGAAAACGCCAAGAAAGCTGCTGAATTGAACTTGAACGCTATGGAAGCTGAAAAATACGATTACATCGTATCGGCTTGCCCGACTTGTACGCATGCACTCCGCGATTACGTCGACTTCTTCAAGGACGATCCGGAAATGCTCAAGAAAGCGGAAGAACTCCGCAGCAAGACCTTCGACTTCTGCAAACTCGTTTCCATGCTCGGCGGCTTGCCGGATACGGGCGATGGCGTACCGATGAAGGTCACCTATCACGATTCCTGCCACTTGAACCGTTACCTCGGCGTTACCAAGGAACAGCGTGAACTCTTGAAAGCTACCAAGGGCGTCGAACTCATCGAAATGCACGATTGCGATAAATGCTGCGGCTTCGGTGGTTCTTACTCCGTTAAATTCCCTGAAATGTCGGCTCCGATCCTCGAAGAAAAGATCAACAACATCGTCGCTTCTGGCGCAGATGTCGTCGCTGTCGACTGCCCGGGCTGCTTGCTCCAGATCCGTGGCGGCCTCGATGCTCGCGGCTTGAACAATATTCAGGTTAAACACACAGCACAGATCGTCGTTGAAAAACGCGAAAAAAAATAGGCAATAACGTTGGCCGGAAAGGTAAATAGAGCATGATGATAAAACAGACACTCTTAGAAACCAGCGCCCGGAAGTTTATGCCCAAATTGTTTGCCGGTATCAGCGATGACCAGGTCCGCAGAGTGAAAGAGTATATAAAATTATATACGCAGCATCCCTTTGAAGGTACGGCCACTGGCGCCGTCCTCGATGATGCAGCCTCTTCGCAGGGGAAGATGATACGTCCCCGCCTGGTACTGATGGCCGGCTCGTTCGGAACAGACCGCGACGATGTGCGGGAGCGGTTGTATAAACTGGCGGCCGTAGTGGAAATGACCCATCTGGCCTCACTGATCCATGACGATATTGTCGACGATGCACCCTTCCGGCGCGGCAAGCCGTCGGTGCAGAGCAAGTACGGTAAGAATGCAGCTGTCTATGCCGGCGATTTCCTGATGAGCCGCATCACGTTCTACCTGATGCGCGAAGGATTCAACCGGGCAGGCATGATCATCTCCCAGGCGGTAGAAGAAATGTGTGCCGGCGAAATCGGCCAGGCCATGTGCCGCTATAAGGAAGACGTCACTATTGACGAATACCTGCAGAACATCCACGGCAAGACCGTCGCCCTGTTCCGCGCCTGCTGCCGAATCGGTGCCATGGAAAGCGGTTGTGACGAACGGGTAACACGGATGCTCGAGTCCTTCGGCGAATGTCTGGGCTATATGTTCCAGATGCGCGACGATCTCCTCGATTTCGTGCCCGACAGTTCGATGATTGGCAAAAAGGCCCACCAGGATTTCCGCGAAGGGATTTATACCCTGCCGGTTCTCCTGGCGCGGGAACAACCCGGCGGCCGCCGGCTCCTCCATCCCTATATGGAACGGAGTGCCGAAGGGACGCTGACCCATGCGGATATATGCCGTATGGAAGAAATCGTCGCAGCCCTGGGGGGCATGGAAGGGGCGTGGAACCAAATCCACACCTACCAGAAACAGGCCGAGGACATCCTCGAAGCCCTGCCGTCCAGTGATATTTCCCTGCAGCTCGGCAAAATCGTACGTAAGCTGGGGGCTGTGTGAATGGAACAGCAACGCTGCTTGACGCCTAAGCTGGCCGTTCGCCTGGCTGCACCGCACACCTGGCTGGCTTC
>CABMPA010000015.1 GCA_902388315.1 uncultured Megasphaera sp.
TTCCGGACGGACGTTCCGCTTGCAGCCTGCCGTCAGGGCATCGGCAGAGAGGCCGCCGCAGTAGCTGCCAAGGACGCGGGCCAGGGAGTTCCAGTAGGTCGACTTGCCGTTGCGGCCGTCGCCGTACGCGATGACCAGGGCTTCTACATAGACTTTGCCGATAGCCATGAGACCGCTGATTTCCTGGGCGTAGTCGATGAGCGCCGTATCGCCGGTAAAGAACTGCCGGACGGCCTGTTCCCAAATAGCTTTCCCTTCGATGCCCGGGTCTACAGAGGTACATTTCGTGATGAAGTCCGTCGCTCGGTGTTCCTGCCGTCCCCGCATCCCTTTCCGCAGATCATATGTATAAGACGGGGTGTTCAGCAGGAATTCATCTGCATCCAGTGACTGGATAGGCATCTGGACCATGGGTTTCAGTGCCTGCAGGGCCGACAGGATATAGCGCATATCGCGGCGTTTCAGGACAAACTTCCGGTACGCTTCTGCGGCAAGGTAGGCGGCGTAGGCTTTGGTCTGCTTTTCCTCGATCATCTTCTCCAGGTTCCGTCCGCCCTTACGGATGATATCTTCCGAAATCCCTGTCCCTGCTAATTCCATGAGTGCCTGCTCGGACTGTTCATTAGCATCAGCCAGCTGCAAATCCAGGAATTCTTCCGCTGCACCGACCGCTGCCTGCCGCGATTCTTCCCAGCAGATGCCATCGTAGCGGATGAAATCCGTGCTGTCGGTGTAGCGCAGCTCGTTGCCGTATTCTCTGGCGATGACCTTGGCCTGGCCGATATCCGAATAATCCTCCGGCCGCAAGGAGTCCCGGGTGCCGAAATCGTTGTTGTATTCATCCGGGCTGACGTAACCTTCCTGCTTTGCGATGCGCTTGCCGAACCGTACGGCACTGCCCCAGATAGTGTTCAGCTCGGTGTCGGGAAGCGGCGGGTCGCACTTTTCCGCTTCGTCGAGGAAAATCTGGTACGCCTTTTCCGTCGCCCCGTAACGTTTGATGACGCGGCCGGCAAAACGGCTCATGGTGCTGTTCCGGCGTCCGGCCGGGATACTGCGTGACTCGGTATCTCCCACTTTGAGTACCTGGTCGATTGTCGTTTCCCCGTCCTGCCACAATACTTTCTCGACAGGGCAGCCATAAATGAACCGGGCTGCATCGAGAGCCGCTTCATCAAAGAAGGGATAGGCACGGTGGATTGCCCGCTTCAGTTCTGCATAGTGCTGTTCATCCGTGATATCCGGAATCCCGAAATAGGCATGGAAGCGTGGTCTGGCACACTTGCCGTCCTTGGGTTTCATGTGATTCCTTGACGGCACGATGGCCACCGAGACTTTTGGCAGCATGGCCAGGAGGTTTTCCATGGTAATCCAGTCAGCAGGATTCTCCGAGTGAGTGTTGTCACAATCCATGACCAGGACGTCGGCGGAGAGAAAATTCTCCCGCTTCCGATAACAATCTTCGAAGGCTACGCAGACATGATCGAAGGCGGCTGCCGCCTTCAGGTCCTCGGCACAGCTGATTTTCTGCTGCCTGGGATAGCGGCAATTCGCTTCCACGCCAGCAAAGTCTGACCTATAAAGTGTAAAATCCATCTTATTTCACCTCGTTAATATACCGAATTGGTTTTCCTTTTCTTTGGGCGTACTGGATTTCTTTTTCCATTCCCGCCGAAATCACATCGCCAAAGACCCAGAGTTCGACGCAACGGGACAATAGTGCAATATCCATAAAGAGTGCCAGTTCCCGTTCCGATTCTTCGTCGAGGAACTGCGGTAGATACAGATGCGGTGCCAGAGGGATATATCCCTGGTCTACCGTATAGCGGCAGTAGGCACAGGCTTTCCGGATATTTTCTTCCACATCCCCGGCATAGGGCGAACACACGTACACAACAGGCATGAACGGGAACCTTTGTGGTTCCACGTTCCTGATTGCCTGATACGCTGTCGGGTCCGGATAGTACTCTGCATTACGTTTCGGATTGTTTTCCATGCAGTTCCATCCACCCCTCCGCACATTCATCGCACAATACTGCCGTTCCCACCAGGTCAGCGTCACTGTCTGACAGGACATCCTTCAGATTGACAGGTACTTCCCTGCCACAGACCGGGCAACGGCAGAAAACGTTTTCGTCATTGATTTCGACCGTCACATCGACACCATCCTTAAGTGGTTCTTTTACGTAAAACATGTTTCATCCTTCCAGTTCCGTCTTGTAATAGGTCATGAGCATCTGCTTGCGCTGCTGGAAATCCGGGCAGGAATACAGCAGGCCGTAATCCAGGTGCTGCAGCCGGTCCAGAGCATGGATCTGCTGTGCAGTCAGATAAGGCCGGATGCTCTGCCCTTTTTCGATGCCGTTGGCCAGCCGGAACTGCTTGGCAGACATCCCCAGGACGATGCGGTTCAGCATGTCGGCTTCATTGCTGAAGTGATATGCCTTCGGGCTTTCATGCAGCCGGCAGATCATGTCCGTCAGCATCGGGAATTCCTGCCGGGCAGACAGGAGCGACCGGATGCACTGCTCCATCTCGTTGAAACGCTGGATATAGAGTTCCTTGAAGTGCATCGCCTTCGAGCCTGTGTAGCCCATGACCAGCATGGTGAACCCATCGCGGGTCAGCAGGTAACGTGGCAGTTTTCTTCCCCTGGCATCACGATATGTATTGCCCTCAAAATTGAGTGCAATGAATTCCGGGCTTAATCCAGAATTGGATGCAGTGATTCGTCCGATATCACGCAGAACGTTATAATGCTGTTTTTCAAAAGTCGCTGCAACAAACAGGCTGTCGACCCTTGGTACACCTCTCTGATCAGCAAACACGCCAAATTCATCTTCTGGAATCAAAAACTTCATAGCGAATCCCGCCTTTCTTAAAATAAATATCCGAGGAAATTCCCTCTGATAGTGAAAGGACAGGAATCACTATGTTAAGTACCGGGAAATCAATCTTTTTTATAAAATTCGCACTCATACCCGTCTGCCCGGAGCAATAGCCCTTCAGCCCACGACGGCGTCCGGCCCATCTGCTCACAGATGGCATCGACGCTAGTGTCTTTGGAACACTCGATAATCAGTTCATCATGGACATGGCCGACGATGGCGCAGCATCGCAGCGTCTGCATGGCATAGCAGAGGATGTCCCGGCTGATGCCCTGGACGATGTTTTCCACGAACTTCGGGCCATAGCTTTCGAGCCGTTCCCACTTCTTCGTTGCGCCGATGCCTTCATAGGTGACGGATTCCCCACCGAAGCGGTTCTCGCCTATCCGGGGCTTTACGTAGGAAAGCCGCCGTCCGCTGGGGAGCTGTATGAACAGCATGCCGCTCTGATACAGAAAGCGGATGCAGCCAGTCCGCATGGGGATACGTTCCTTGATGGCTGTCTTCACGGCGGCGTCCACCTGCCACCAGAAATCGACGATGTGCGGATTGGCCGACCGCCAGGACTGCACCAGAGGATACAGCTCATCTTCCGAAAGTCCCATGTCCAGGGCACCCATGGCCTTCAGCGCTCCTACGGAGCCGCCATAGCCAAGGGCCAGTTCTGCGATTTTCCCTTTCTGCCTGAGATGCCCGTTGACACCATGCTTTTCCACGGGAACGCCGAACATGGAGCTAGCCGAGGCGCAGTAAATGTCGCCGTTCCTGGCAAAGACATCCGAACGCCATGTTTCTCCTGCCAGCCATGAAAGCACCCTGGCTTCAATGGCCGAAAAATCCGCTACGGCAAACTTCAGTCCCTGCCGGGGTACAAAGGCCGTACGGATCAGCTGGGAAAGGACATCGGGGATGGAATCATACAGGAGTTCCATGGCTTCGTAATTTCCCTGGCGTACCAGTTCCCGGGCTTCCGAAAGATCCGGCAGATGATTCTGGGGAAGATTCTGCAGCTGGATGTGCCGGCCGGCAAACCGCCCGGTCCGGTTGGCCCCATAGAACTGGAACATGCCCCTGGCCCGGCCATCCTCGCAGGCCGTCATCTCCATGGACTGGTATTTACGTACTGATGATTTGGCCAGTTTCTGCCGGAGCAGCAGTACGCTGCGTAGCGGTTCTTCTGCCGTCTTCAGCAGCTTTTGTACCTGCTTCTTGCCCAAGGAATCGGTCTTCATCCCATGCTGTTCCAGCCAGCCGATCATCTGTATGACGGAGTTCGGGTTCTCCAGGCCCGTCTTTTCCTTCAGCACAGCCATCAGGCTGTCCCGGATGCGGGCATCGATAACGATGGCATTTTTAGCCAGCGTCCGGTCGATGGCGATGCCCCGGTCATTGATTTCCTGGTCGAGATGATATTCATCCCATATCGGTTCCGGGACGGGATACTTCTTCAGCCGCTCCTGGATGTCCATTTCCACTTCCACATCCCTTTTGTTGTAGGACTTGAACAGTGTCCATTTATCCAGCGCATGCTGAGGAAGGTTTCTTGTCCTGCCGCCATTCGATTTGGTTTCCTTACAGGGAACGCAGAAATAGCGGATCAGGTCTTTGCCTTCCTTCATCTTCTGGCTGTCCAGCTTCAGCACGGCTCCTGCGCCTTCCAGGGAAAGGGGCAGGCCCATATAGGCCGACCAGATCATGGAGCATTTCCATCCTGCCGGATTGAGGAACCTGGCACAGTCCTGGGAAAGCGGATGATGGTCACGGAACGGATCCAGGCTCATCCCCAGGTCACACAGGTAGCGCGACAGGCAGACCCGTTCAAAGCTGGCATTGAACGCCCACTTGGTAACGGATTCATCGGTCAGGGCATCCAGGATAGCGTTGGGGATACGCTCTCCCTGCGCCAGGTCAACGACCTGCACTTTGCCGCCGTCCACCGAATATCCAAAAAGAAGGATTTCAAAGGCTGGCGATTCGGCATATTTGTACACGCCGCATTTTGCCAGATTGATATCGCTGAATGTTTCAATATCGATACTGATGGTTTTCATACGCTTCACCTCGAAAAAACGGCGAGGCACAAGGCCCCGCCGCTATTCACTACTACTTATTTCCGGAAGGATTCCATCTGCTTGCGGTGGTACTCTTCTTCCCGTTCATCCCGGTGCCGAGCCATTTCTGCATCCCGCTGGTCCTTTTTGATATCCGTATAGATCATAGCCACGAAGAATCCTCCGGCGCACAGTGCAACCAGGCAGTACAGGCCATCCAGAATCAGTCTCATCATAGTTTCCATCATCGCACCTCCTTACGCCAGGAAATCATCATCGTCAGCCGTAGCGAAGTCATCTTCTGCACGCGGCTTGCCGCCAAGGGGTTCACCATCACGGATTTTCTGCAGGTTGTTCAGGCCGCAGGCGATGCCCTTGTTGCCATTGCTGTTGAAGGCATAGAAGTTGATGGATGCACGGCCATAGACGCCGGAGTAGACTTCAGAGCGTTCCAGGATATGCTGGCAGTCAGCATCAACGATGCCCGGCTTGGTCGCCGAGTTGGCATTGACGAAGAAGCTGTCTTTATAGGCATCATCGTCCGGGCGTTCCAGGTCGCCGTCACGGAGCGGCGTTTTGATGGCTTCGAGAGCCGGTACAGTGCGGCCACTGCCCTTGAGCTTGCTTTCGCCTTCTTCGTAAGCAGCCTTGATGGCAGCGCGGATTTTTTCTACGGTCTTTGTATCCGACTTAGGGATGATCAGGCTGACGCTGTATTTCGGCGTACCGCCGTTGATGGACTTCGGTTCCCAGACGTTGGCGTAAGACCAGCGCGTATTGACTCCGGTGATTACCTTGCACGGATTGACGTAGTTGTTAGACATAGTAGTTTCCTCCTTAATTTGCAGCGTTAAAATCATCAGCCGCCGTATGCATCGCCGGACGCTTGTCCGATTCCGGTACCAGGACCGGTTTTCCCTGCGGCTTTTCGACTAAATTTGACAGCAGTTCTTCGAACCGCTTCTTGCCGAGCTGTTTTGTCATTGCCGTGATGCCGAGCAGCTTCTTTTCATATGGGTCGAAGCCCGCTTCTTCCACTTTGGCGGCGACTGCTTCTTCACTTACGTAGCGGCGGTTCGACCGGCCTTCGACCAGTTTCCATCCGTCCCACTGCTTGCCGGAAAGGGCTTGCTGCAATGCGTATTCCTTGACATCCCCGGCCCAGTTCACCAGTTCATCGGCCCTCTCCAGGACGGCTTCGATTTCTTCATCCTGCAGCGTGGACGGGACGGCAAAATCATACCGGGCCAGTTCCAGATTGTACTCGGCCCGCTTGCGGCAGGTTGCCTTGATCTTGCAGAAGCGGCAGTGGTCACCGGCTTTATATTCGCCCTCACCTTTCGCCGCCAGTTCTGCCGCAGGCTTCAGCACCGTTTCGGCCCACTGGAGCAGTTCTTCCTTGCTCATGGTGCAGGTGCTGACGTTGTCCCGGCGGGGCTGGAAGATCGTCATGGACACCTGGCGGATATCATAGATGCCATCAAACAGGTTCAGCGCACCGAGGGCATAGCACATCATCTGCGGATTCTTCTCGGAATCCACCAGGACTCCCAAGCCATGCTTGTAATCGATGACTGTCAGGGTATCGTCGGCTACGATGAGGCAGTCGCCTGTTCCAAACCCGCCTGGCACCCACTGGGAAAAGTCCAGCCGCTGTTCGATCATGATCAGCGGGTCCTTGCAGGATGCTTTGGCTGTGGCCAGGCATTCCATGACAAACTGCGCGTATTCATCAGTGCATTCCGCCATCTCCTCATCAAAGAACGTGAGTCCCTTCGTCGGGTCTTCCACTTTCTGGCCCAAGGCCGTCTTCACCTTGAATTCACAGAGCGTATGGGCATCCGTCCCCTGCCGGGCGAATTCACTGGAGGTATCCGGCAGCTTGGCACATTCCTTTGCAGATGGTGGGCAGGCCAGCCAGCGGTAGCAGGAAGATGCGGACAGCACCGCGTGTTTATCCGGCATGTCCAATCACCTCCAGTTCCTTCAGGAAAGCTTCGTACTGCGCCGCGTCAATACCGGACAGCTTGTCCGCCCCATATTTCTGGATGAGGCTGCGGACTTCTGCGGTGAATCCCTTGCGGGCCTTGTCGGCAGCGACTTTGCGAACATCTTCCAGTGCCAGCGGCTTTTCCGCTTTTTTTGATTTTGCTTCTGAATCTGGCGGATTATCTTCTTTCACCGCCATGGCCTCGGAAATCTTCAGCAGCGCCTTGCCGCAATCGCCCAGGGCCGCTGCCAGTTTCTGCAGTTCATCGTTTGTCATACGGATTGACTCCTTTCACATGTCTTTGCATTGATAAGAGATGGATGTTCCTGGCAATACTGCGGGTCGTGGCGCTGATGGCCATCAGCACCGCCGCCAGTTCCCGGTTCAGCTTTTGCTGCTGAGCCAGTTTTTCAGGTGTCTGTGTGTGAATCATCTGTCTGCCTCCTTCCTGAAGAGCTTCTTCGTTCGCCCTTCACCAGTAATAGGACAACCGCGTCATCGTTAAGTACCGATTCCGAAAAAAATCCGGCCACATTTTTTGTGACCGGATCTTTTTCTTCTTAACGGAAGTCTTTGAGATGTTCCTTCAGGAGTGCATACAGCTTGTGTTTGCGCTTATTCACCGCTTTCTGGCTCAAGCCGACGGCCTTCCCGGTCGCCGCTTCGCTAGAACCATCGGCAATCATCAGCAGGATGGTCTGGTCGATATCCTGCAGAGCTGCCAGTTCATGGCGCAGTGCTGCCAGCAGTTCTTCCTTCACGACTTCTTCCTCTAGGTTGAAGTCATCAGGTACCTCCACCTCGTAGTCATCCCGCACTTTGTCCGCCGATACCTCATCGGCACCATGCCGCTGCTGGCGCTTATCTTCCCGCCAGAGCGGACGCATGTATTCACGATACTGTTCTTCAGTTGCCGGAATCAGGACAGTACGTACCTTACGGCAGCCGATTTTTGACCAGCGGACTTCACAGTCCTTGTACGCCTCGGTGATGACGGTTTCTGGCGTGAGTTCCAGAGGAATGTAGTATTGCTTCTGTTTGTTTGTCTGTAGATTGGCCATCGTTTAACTCGCTTTCATAAACGAACGAAGCGAGTTTTCGCACAGGGCCGCCCATCTTGACCATTTGGATGCTCCTCGCTCCGCATGGTCAACCGTCCTGGTGGGTTGACACAGAAATCTAATATCCATCTCTCGGCTCCAGGCATCTTCCCGTCGAAAGATGAACCTCGAAACGGATTTTTTAACTACAGATTGAGGACTTCAGGAGTACGACAATCATGCCATCACGTGATATAATGATGGAAAGGCAACTATGTCGGCCCCATTGCCCCATCTGTGATTTCAGAATATTGTTTATCGGGTTTATTGCAATGGGACAACGAGTTTATTGAGTTTATTTTGAAAATCAGAGGCAATCATGGAAAAAACAACTATTCCCTTCCTTTGCGGCGGTACGTTCTTTGCCCAGATTCTTAGGGCACGAAGACACAGAAAGTCACCTGCCGAGCTTGCAAAAGGACAAAAAGAAAGCCTCTCTGAACCAGAACTGTTCAGGAGGCTTATTTCAATTTATCACCTAAATAATGATTTTAAACCAAAAGGCAGCAGCCTTAAGACCAATGCCAGCCGTTTTAAAAAATGTAAAGACAATTTTATTCTCTTTATTGAGTTTAATGATTATGACAAACGCAGAAACTTTAAGGAAGATATCCAGAAAGAGGATTCTAAAGCTTTTTCCGCAATGGTACAATTTATCCGTGATTACATTGACGAGTCGCTATACAAGCAACTCGCCCGTAATTTGCTCGGCCTAATACAGGAAGATTCCTCAATTCCAACGAATGAAAAATTTTTCATTTGGCCTAAATGGGTCGAAAAGCAGAGTCTGATAACCCGTACAGAGATAAATCTTCCTGATCTCCTTTTGGGCATTTGGCATTATATCGCCATAAATCGTTCTAATGAAAATATAAAAGGTGCCGAAACCTACCACTCCTGGTATCCCGTCAACCCTAAAGAATATAAGGGACGTGTAGGAGCCGATATTAAACAGGAGCTGCAAGTTACTTGCAGCAACACATCCCATCAGTCGGCATCCGCATCTGTACTTGACGGAGAAAACAATCAAAGTTCAGAAAAGGCTTATGAAGCCGACGATTCGTCTACCACCGAAGAAAACAACTATTCAAAAACACAAATCATTCAAAATGCGACTATAGTCAACCAACATGGTGAAAAAAATATCCACATCACTCATGTCGATACACTAATTATCTGATGGCAAAGGGGGCGGTTAAGATGTCAAACAAATTCCCAGTTAAGAGCCAAATAAAGCCAACAGATGTTTCCGTTGATGCAGTAACTGATAAAAGCATCAATCAGTATGGAAAAAAAAACACAGTCATACAGCATGCCGACACGGTCAACATCAATATGCAGCCAGGCAGAAACTTATCTACATTTCCTAGTACTATATTGGGTGATATAAAAATTTCCAATAACGATGCAAAATTATTGGCAGAATTTAAAAATTCTTATAAAAATATTCTGAAATACTGCATACACATCGATCCGACAGGCGAAGCTTTTGATATCCATTGTATTGAATTGATTGAACGTAACTACAATAAATGGCAGTTTGATTGGAGAGATTTCGAATCTGAAAAAATACAGGAAATCGTCTGCCACACGTTAAACAATTTCAATGAATATTTGTACTATCTCTCTGATAAATATATGCGGCTACTCCCCTCTAACCCTGATTTTTTAATCTGTAAAAATCAGTCCATTGAAGAAGGAGAAAGATTACGTGAAGAATTAAGACCTAATTCTATTCGCATCCGCGAAGAATTACGTGACCGGTATCTCGAACTTTGGCCAGCAAAAGAGCCAACACCCAAGTAATAAAAAATTTTAATGGAGTGTGATTCTGATTGTCCAATGATTTTACTCTGAGCAAACCCACTATATCTCAGCCGACGACTTCAATTACGCCGTCCATCTCACAGCAAGGACAAAAAAACACGTTGATTCAGCATGCTGATAATGTAATCATAAATGCCACACAAAAAACAATTCCAACCATCGTGCCCAACCAGACGCTGACTCCTAATACGGATTATTACAATCTAATAGTTGACGGGATGATTGATATCGAAAATCCAGAAATCTGCTTTTCAATAGAACCATCAAGAGCACTTACAGAATATATTGATGATGACGTAAAAAAAATGTTCGCACTTCTATCAGATGATGCAATTCAGTCGCTTCAAACCTTTCCTACTATTTTTGCACATGAAAACGAAGGATATGGTTTAGCCGCTCCAGATCAGCAAGCGGGGTTCGGCTACATCCTGAAAATAAAGGTACGCCATGAAGGAATTATCATCAAACCATCCATTCTTTGGAAATTCAGTCAGCAGATATTAAACGAGAACTTGCTGAATTTTGATATATATGGGCATAAAGGCTTCTGTGAACTCAATCGGACACACTGGACTGTCAAAAAGGTCAATTTGATTTCTGAATTCCGTGAATTGGGGTTCCCGATTTAAACCTACTGATTGTTAAGCCTTCCCGGCTAAGGCTTGTTCTTTTGCTATCACAAACGAGGCGAGTTCAATGACAGAAAAGAAAATGCAAGGCGCAATAAAAGCAATTTTTCTCGACGACAATACGTTTCATGGCGTTACAATAAACCCTACGCTCATTAACTATTTCTACGGTAAAAATGGCAGCGGAAAATCCACGATTGCCCGCCTTATTCGTTCAAAATCCGGAATTACCCCGGACATCAGCAACTTTGAAGTTCTGGTCTATGATCAGGACTTCATCGCAAAAAACATTAAGGAAGATGCTGCTATGCCTGGCGTTTTCAGTTTGAACGAAGGAAATATCGAAATTCAGAATAAAGTGGCCGAATTAAATGAAGAACGCAACAAACTTGCAGTGCAGTATCAAGAAAAGAAAAATGCACTTACAGATGCAAAGGGAAAGCTTCCCGCATTAAGAATCGCATTGGAGTCATCTTGCTGGGAAACCACAGCAGATATCCGCAACCGCTTTGCAAAGGCACTTGCAGGTAAAAGAGGAAAAAAATCCGTATTCACCGATGAATTGCTCTCCATCAAGGAACCTAAGGAGCAAGATTTCAAGGTACTGAAAACTTTATATGAAACTGCATTTGATAAAAGCGCCAAATCTTATCCTCTTTTAAAAGAAGGATGTAAGGAGTCACCTGAAGAACCTCTGGATTCGGTATTACTTTCCCAACCTATCATCAGCAGTGCCGATACTCCTTTTGCCAAATTCATACAAGCGGTAGGTGCAACGGACTGGGTCAAACAAGGTCACGAGTTATTTGCAGAAAAAACAGATGGCCATTGCCCTTATTGTCATCAGCTTCTTCCTGCTGATTTTGCAAAACAGCTTGCCGCCTGTTTTGATGAAGAATATAAGTCTGATATCGATTCACTAGAAAATTTCCAACAGTCTTACAATGATACATTTGCTCGATTATTAACCCAGTTCGATAATAATCTAAACTGCGAGTTTTCTCACATTGATTTCACAGTATACAAAGAACAGCTTATTAACCTAAAAAAGACTGTACAGATTAACCAAGGTCTCATACAGGAGAAATTAGATGCACCTTCACGCCCTATATACTTAGAAGACACATCTGAACTTATTGATAGCCTAAATGCTTTAATAAAAAAATTCAATGCCGCTATCCAAGCTAACAACGACATCATTGCTTCTTTACAGGAAAAACAGGCCGAGTGTAAAAAATCAGTCTGGCAGCATATGGCTTTCTTATCTAAAAAAGAACTTGATGCTTACCGCACCAGTCTAAAAAATGTGAATGCAGAAATTTCAAAATTAACAAAAGAACAAAATGACATTACCCAAAAAGGCCTTTCTTTAAAATCACAGATTGCCGAACTGAATAGTCAAATTGTCAATGTTGATTCGACAATGGAAGCTATCAATAAGGAGCTGCTGGATTCAGGGTTTCAAGGGTTTCGGCTTCAAAAGAATAAACCCGATTCTGCCAAATATGAAATTATCCGGGACGATGGCTCCCCGGCGCATGGTTTAAGTGAAGGTGAACGCAATTTCATTGCATTTCTTTATTTTTATCATAAAGTGAAAGGAAGGGAACATGCTGACAGTGATTTTAAAGACCGCATCGTTGTCATTGATGATCCAGTTTCAAGCATGGATAGTTCGTCACTTTTTATTGTCAGTGCCATCATCCGTGAAATGATTTCCATTTGTTTTAATAACGGATCTGCTTCGAAAAAAGATGCGCCACGTTATATAAAACAAATTTTTGTTCTGACCCACAACGCCTTTTTCCATAAAGAAGTTTCATACAACAGGCTCAAATATTACCATTGCGTAAATTTTTATCTCATTCAAAAGAAACGAAATGTCTCAACAGTTAAACTGTGTGTCAAACAAGATGTCAATAGTGATACGCCTGCAATCGAAAAAAACTTTACACCAGTGCGTGATGCATACGCGGCGTTATGGAAAGAATACAAGGAAGCAACATCCTCTACTGTAATTATGCGTACAGCCAGACAAATTCTAGAATACTACTTTATCCAAATCAGCGGTTACGAAGGTCAAACTTTGGCCGACCGTATCATGAAACGAAAAGATGACTTCCTAGAAATCGCTCCAGACGGAACTGAAAACAGAGAAAAACAACATTTACTGAATGCACTTCTAAGATATATAGGAGCCGAAAATCAACGATTTAATGACGGGCTGGACTACGTGGAAGATACAGAAAGCGTTGAACAAATTAGGTATACTTTCAAGCTCATATTCGACGTAATGGAACAGTCCCAGCATTATGACATGATGATGGATCCAGCATAAAATAACGGCAGTAACGATAAAAAGCTATCGTTACTGCCGTATTCATTTCTCTCCTCCACCAGCTTTCATTACTCATAGCCACCCCCTCTATTTTCGGGCATAAAAAAAAAACGGCCTTTTGCCGGAATACGTTAAAACCTCGCTATATATGGACTTTTTCGCTATGCACACCGTTTCCAATATTGTATCAATCCCAAGCATCTTTGCTCACAGAGCCGTTCTCCTGGTTTAGGATGTACCATGCGCACCATCATGTTGATGAGGGGACGCGGCGTAAAATATTGGCCCGCGCCGGACTTGGTTTCATTAGCGTTTTTCTCCAGCAGTCCTTCATACAGGTTGCCAAGCCCTTCTTCTCTGGCAGAGAACCAGTCGAGCTCATCAATATCCTTGATGATTTTTTCCAAATTAGCCGGTTCATCAATACTAGTCGACGCATCCTTATAAATGGCATTTACTTTCGGATTCGGCGTCTTTTGGGCATTGCCCAGGTCCAGCAGCATCTGCTTATAGAAATTCTTGAGTTCCAGCCCTTCTTTGGCTTTCAGCTCATCCCAGCGATACTGCACGGGGATTCCTTCTTCTTGGCCCTGCTCCTTGCTCATTTTGAGAAACAAAATATACGTAAGTTCAGTGACATAGTCCTGATAGGTAATGCCGTCGTCACGGAGGACATTACATTCATTCCACAAACGTTGTACGATTTCTTGATTGGTCATAATCTTCTCTTTCTATTAGGCAAATATGATATCATTGATGACATCGACAATTTCATCCGTTTTATCTTTAAAAATCCGCTGCATCCCTTTATAGCCGCCACGGCTGCGAAAGGCATCGTTAGAGTCAAAGGCGACCTGGGCATTGGGCCCCAGGACATTGTTCAGGAGCAGCTGCTTCTTTATTCGTTCCAGCCATTTCATCTGCGTCGGCGTCCATTCTGCCAAACCATAGACCTTGCTCATGGCACGTTCCACCAGGGCATCTTCGGATTCCAGCGGAGTTCCCAAGGCGGCCTGGCGGATAAAACTGATAATATTAGCGGCTGTCGCTTCTTTATTCACTTGCCGCCAGGCAGACTGCAAATCGCGTTCCCGGAAGCCCCGTGCCTGAAGGATGGCATCGATCTGCTGTAATTCTTTCAATGTCAGATCTCTCGGGCGATTCACGATGACACCGATTCCCGCAATGGCATTGACGTTATTTTGGATGAAGGCATTGAATTCTTCCAGATAATCGCCAGGGCCTTCCCCGGTTTTTCCATAACTCTGACGAACGCTGACCAGCTTATCGTCCTGATGGGAAATAAGGACCTTCTGGGAATCCCTGCGGAAAGCATCAATGAGCAGGATGGCTTGTTCTTCTTTTACCATTTCCTGCTTATTGCTTTTTTCCAAAGACCGGGTCCATGCAAAGAGGTCCCGAAGGCCCGTCGCCGTTTCCAGCGCTTTGCGGTCTTTCTCATTCAAGCGATGCAGCTTGCGCTGCACCTTGGCAATCAGCTGATCCCGATATTCTGCAAAGTCGCCTTCATTTTCCGCTTCCGTGACTAATTGAAATAGGTCGCCTAGTGAACGATGGACGTTCTTTTCGTGAATGACAGCATTCATGTCGGTGACTTTTTCCATGCTGGCGAATTGTCCGACGGCATCGTAGATATTGAAGCAGTCCATGCCCGGGAACAAGCGCGTAGCACGGCCAATCATTTGTTCAAACAAGATACGGGACTTCACACGCCGCAAGAATACAAGGTTCATGATGGATGGAACGTCGATGCCCGTCGTCAAAAGGTCAACGGTAACGACGATATTGGGGAATTCTTCGTTTTTAAATTCCCGGATATGCTGTTCTTTATGACGGTCATGGCCCGTAATTTTCATGATGGCATTAGCCGGCAAAGGCTTATCGGCTTGGGCGAAGGCCTCCTGCAGCAGGTATACAATCATATCGGCATGAGAATCGCGGGCGGCAAAGATAAGCGTCTTGCCGAGTTCCCGATCCAGCGGGTCAAGCCGTTCCGACAAGGCAGTACAAACGACACGATTGAAGGATTCTGTCACTACCTTCGTATTGAAAGCGTCGACATCAAAATCCATGTCGTCCGGTAACTGGTATTTCTTTATATACGCATCGGGTTCATGAAAGACTTCGACTTCCTCATCTTTCTGGAAATGGATACCCTCTTTGGAAAGTTCTGTCGTGATGACATAGGGCGCATTGTGATCCATCAGATAACCATCGAGGACAGCCTGCCTGTAGGTATAACTGTAGACTGGGTTGCCAAAGATGTTTACCGTATTCAATGCCGGCGTCGCCGTCATCCCGATAGCGACGGCGTCAAAGTAGTCGATGACACGGCGGTATTGACTGATATATTCACTGGGGTCGTAATGTTCCATTTCGTCCTCGCTCATCTCGCGGTCTTCGAGATAGCCGCGATGGGCTTCATCGACGATAATGAAATCATACGTCCCCGGTGAAAGCTGTGGCAGCTCCGCTTCATTATTAAACAGCCGCTGTACCAGCCCTTGTACGGTAGCGATATGAATGCGGGTATTGGCTTCCGGAGTCTTATCGCCATATTCTTTGACACCATAAATACTACGGATGGACTGGCCATCCACCTTGTTATCTTTGAGGGCATCTGCCGTCTGCTGTGCCAGGGACTGACGGTCTACGAGATATAAGATACGCCGGGCCCGCTTATTCTTAATCAGCCGGTACATCAGGGCTATGGCCGTACGCGTCTTCCCTGTGCCCGTTGCCATGGCCAGCAGGATACGATGCTTATGCTCACCGATGGCTTTTTCGATTTCCTGAATGGCCAGCTTTTGATAATAACGTCCGGCAAAATCAGGATAGTAGTTATCCTTTTGCAACGCTGAATCTGCATCCTCTTCGGGCCGGGCCATTTCCTTCATTTTAATGTCATCCGGCGTCAGCCAGCTTTCAAGAGGGCAGTCGGGGTGATTTTTATTGCGCAGATCACGGAACCAGATACCTGATTGGTTTTTCATCTGAGATAAATAAGGCCGGCCATTGGCACCGAATAAAAATACAGCACTATCCATGGCATAGGGTTTCCGCCCCTCAGCCACAACATCTCCTGCATTTTTTAGATGCTTATAGTAATCATAGGCCTGGTTCAGCGCATCTGCGGCTACCGGTTCTTCATACTTTTTCGCTTCAATGATACCTACAGCCCGTTCACCACTGAAAAGGACATAATCAGCACGCTCTTTACTATGAGGCAGCTTCCACTCGGCAATAGCCATATTATGGCCCTTGCGCGGAAGCGTCCCCTTTGTCCAGTTATTAAGCTTTTTACTATCCGCTTCCCATCCGGCATCACGAAGCTGCTGGTCGATGATTTCCCGTGTCTGTGCTTCGCTCAACTTGTTCCGGACGGCAAATTTCCTATTTTTACGCCGCCGTTCCGTGCGGACACTTTCGGACACCTCTACGGGCTGCGTATGCTGAAGCTTCTCGATTTCAGCCGTCAGCTGTTCGATTTTCTTTTTCTGGTCGGCAACCATTGTCTGCTGATCCACAGGCTTCTGATACGGCTTTATATCAGCCTGGGTGAACGTTTCAAGGAACCAGCACCAGACAAAGAACGCTTCCCGGTCAATAGATAAGGCCACCTCAAGGGAGGGATGAAAATCAGCTTCATGAGCCGCTTTATTACGCAAACGGCGAATCTTGTCCAAAGCCGCCGTGACGCTGGACGGATACTCATTACTCGATGCCTGCATACGCAAAATACGTTCATTCTGCTGTAAATTCCAATCCTTCATTCCATCTAAGCGGAAAATCAGTCTGGTCAGCTGTTCAGCAAAGGAGCCGAAAATCGTCAAACTGCTCTTGGCATCCGAATACATCAAGAGTTCTGCACTATCCGCTAATTTCGCCAAATTGGGATATTCTTTACTCTCAAAATTTGCCAATTTAACCATCCCTTTGTATTGCTTTTTTTATATTTTATCATACGCAGTTGTCGGGCTTCAAGTAAGGTTCGGACTCAGATGCGGCTTTGCCGCGTCAAATTCATTATTTGATTACGACCGCGTGTCATCTGTCATAAATTCCGGCTGTCTACAGGATTCACGCGGGACGCCTTAACAGGACGTCCCCTACGATATCGCATAGAGGCGATGAAAATGAACGCAAGTCGCTGTTCGCAGGCAGCAGGCCGTAAAAAAATAACTACGCGGCTCATAAACCGCGTGGTTATCGTATTCTTTATGGTACAGATTTTTATTTTTCTTTCTGCAAAGTAGTGAAACCATTATATTTTTTGGTATAATAGATTAATAGAGCTGGAAGGAGGAGTCTTTTTGATTGATCTCAATACGCTGCGCACATATTATAATATGGATGCCGTCTTTATGACCCAACATTCTATAAGACGCTTCAGAGAACGAGGAATAAAAATGCAAGACATAAAAAATGCCTTGTTTACTGGAACAATTATCGAACAATATGAAGACGATTTTCCTTTTCCTAGTTGCTTAGTTTGTGGTTCATCCTCAAAGGGACTTCTTTTGCATGTTGTAATGAGTGACGAAGGCAGTGCTTCTAGAATCATAACTGCTTATTTTCCGGACCATAAAAACTGGGATGAAACATATTCTGTACGAAAAAAGGGGTGATACTATGAGATGTCTGACTTGTAAATCCGATACGATGGTCGATGCTACGACAACTTATTTTGCACAGGTTTCCTCTGGCTATGTAATTATTGAGGACGTTCCTTGCAAGAAATGTACTCAATGCGGAGAAGAGTTCTTTTCTGCTTCCGTCGTAGAATGTATCGAGCAAATTCTGGATAAAGCAGAACAAATTACCAGTAAAATTCTTATCCTGAATTATCATTCAGCAGCATGACACAGTAGAAAACGCAAAAATAGCCGCCCACGACTCCAATCGTAAGCAGCTATTTTTGTGGTTCTTATTCTGTTAGTGCTAGTCACTCAAAGGTAGACGATAAGGTATGCCTATGATATACTAGCTTCGAGGTTCTGCCTAAAACGGTAGGCGGTTGGTCCCTTGCTTCCTAAGGAGGGATTTTGTGTGAACCCTCCAATCCATGGGAAAGGAGGGGATTTGTATGCTTCTGACTGTAGATACTTTTATTGGTATTCTCGGCCTCTGCTTAGGTGCTTTTGCGCTTGGGTATGCCATCGGATGCGCTTCAAATAGAACACAAAAATAGCCGCCCCGGATCCCCATCTTGAGTGGCTATTTTTGCAACTAATATTTGGGGCCAACCGTCTATCGGCAGGACCTCTTTCACGTTCATTATACCGTTATCAGTTAATCTTCGTCAAGCTAATCGCTCCATAGAAGATAATTTAGCTGAAGGTGAATGTGCAGTCTTTCATCAAGATAATAGCCATCATAAATTATATTTGCTAAAGAAATCATTGAATTGCAGGTAAACTACCCACTTATATATACCAGGTATGGTTTGACGCTTTTTATCACCTAAACACAATGAAAAAACATATTGATCATTTTTGAAGGTCATCCTTTTGTTTTTTACGTTATTTTCTATGTTCTCCCATCCATTATCTACAAAATACTTCATGAATTTCTCATATGTAAAATCAGGATTTTCTCTTGCCAAAACGGTAGCCTCAATATCACGAGAAATGAGAGATTTAGATGGAGTAACCTTAAATTTTCCCACTTCATATGACCATAAAGGTGTTACTTCATAAGCAACCCCCTCTAAAGTTAAAATTCTATCTTGAATCATGTTTTGGCAGTATAAATTATAATATGCTGCACCAAAAAGATAGGGTAACAAGCATATTAGCACAGCTATTCCAAAATATCCCCGTGTTATAAAATGGCAGCCATATCTTAGGACATTTTTAAAACGAATCATTTCAATTTCCTCCAACAGTTCCTACATACCAAGTATAGCCAATCAGTCCTGAAACGCCTACTGAACCGCCGACATTTACTTCTTCATAGAATCCCGATGATGAATAACCAATCGTGCCACCAGTGCCAATTATGCTTTGTAAAGCAACTGTTAGTCCAGTAACAGTTGCTCTATAATACTTAGGTAAATCATCAATATAATCTGGTTTATCAAAATATCCTAATCCAGATGTTAATGGAGCTCCAAACGTAACATTTGGTGCATAAGCCACGGAAACATAAACTTGATGGCACCTATCAACAATTACAGATGCGCTTCCAGCGACAAAAGCCTTTCCAACAGAAATGGTTGTACTAAAATAATCCGCACCACTGATATCATCTGATAATTCAGTATACATATCGTCAGCTAAATCCATGGCTTTTTCTGATAATTCATCTTTATACTGGTCTAAAACCTCCGCAGCTCTTTGAATATCCAATTCACGATCATTTTGGGTTAGTTCAGTATATTGAACTAACTCATTCCATTTCATGCCATATTGTGCCACAGCAGCACCTGCAGATATACTTTCACCTATAGCCGCATTGACAGTAGCACCCAGGGCCGCGCTGATCCATTGGGCTTTGGCCGGGTCATTTCCTGCCCATTCTTTAATTTTATTAATGAGCAGTTCATTCGTCATGCCCGCGGCAAAGCCACTGCCGGCCTTATTTCCGG
>CABMPA010000016.1 GCA_902388315.1 uncultured Megasphaera sp.
GGATGCTGTCATCGAACGATTGCCGCTGTATTACAGGGACTTGTTGTTATTGCAAGACGCGGGAATCGATATCATCTCATCCGAAAAGTTAGGGGAACGGTTGGGTATCACGCCGGAACAAATCCGCAAAGACCTGACCTGCTTTGGGGCTTTTGGGAAAAAGGGCGTAGGCTATTACGTCAGTGAATTATGCCAGCAGATCGTAGAAATCATCGGTCTGCAGCAGCATTGGAAAATCGGTATCGCCGGCATCGGCCATCTCGGCTGGGCGTTGGCGAACTATAAGACCTTCGGCCGCCTGGGCTTCCGTACGACAGGCTTATTCGACGTTGACCACCGTATTATCGGGCAGAACGTCGGCGGCGTTGAAGTTACGCCGATTTCCGAAATGGGCGAAGTCATTCAGCGCGAAGGCATCCAGATCGGCATCATCACGACGCCGGCAGCCGTAGCCCAGCAGGTCGCCGACCAGATGATTGCCGCCGGCATCCGGGGCATCCTGTCCTTTGCACCGCTGCGCCTGACCGTACCGGACGGTATCTTCGTCTTCCGCGAAGACCTGTCCATTGGCCTGAGCCGCATTTCATACTATTTAACGAATAAGAAGGACTAGTGGTTCGTGGCTTTATCGTTTGTAGAAGATTTGATTTAAATTTAAAACCATTCACTACAAACTGCAAACTTAATACTCAAAAAGGCGCTGTCTTCATGCGACAGCGCCTTTTGTGTGCTATAATATTCGTACATTCCACACTTATAGAATGAGGTGATATTACTATGGATTCTATCTATGGTTCCTATGGACCGGCCCTGGAAGCGACGCTTGATGATCTTATCGGCCGCATCCGTGCCTATAGCGACGATATAAAGGCTAAGACGGGGGAAGCGGCTTACGAACACCTGATTTACCGCATCAAGTCGGAAAGCAGCATGCGGGAAAAATGTGACCGCAAGGGGCTTCCTCAGACAGCCTATTCGGCTCTCCACGATATCCGCGATGCTATTGGCATCCGCATCGTTTGTTGTTTCCTCGATGACATTTATCAGGCTGTCGATTTCCTCAAAGGCCTGGACGGCGTCCGCATCGTCGAAGAAAAAGATTATATCCGTCACGTCAAACCTAATGGCTATCGCAGTTATCATGTCATTTTGGAATTGGAAGAACCTTATGAAGACGTGACCGGTGCCAATCCGGGCCATTTTTACGCCGAAGTCCAGCTGCGCACGATTGCTATGGATTCCTGGGCCAGTCTGGAACACCAGATGAAATACAAGCATGACATCAAGAATCCGGAACTCATTGTCCGGGAGCTCAAGCGCTGCGCCGATGAATTGGCGTCGTGCGACGTGTCGATGCAGACTATCCGCAATTTGATCCATGCGCAAGAATAAGGGGGAACTACCATGCGACTTCTATTAGCTGAAGATGAAAAAGAAATGTCTGCTGCCTTAGTGGCGATTTTGACCCATTCCGGATACGATGTAGACGCCGTCTATGATGGCCAGGCCGCCGTCGACAACGCTCTGGCTCAGTCTTATGACTGTATGATCTTCGACATCATGATGCCGAAGAAAGACGGCGTCCAGGCCTTGAAGGAAATCCGCGATAAAGGGGATATGACGCCGGTCATCATGCTGACGGCCAAAGCCGAAATCGACGACCGCATTACCGGCCTCGATGCCGGCGCCGACGATTATCTGACCAAGCCTTTCGCCATGGGCGAACTCCTGGCCCGTCTGCGCTCCCTGACGCGGCGGTCGACGTCCTTTACGCCGTCGAAGCTCATCGTCGGCCACGTCGAACTCAATGTGGAAGAACAAGAACTGGCCTGCCGCAATTCTATCCGCCTGGCCAACAAGGAAACGAAGCTCATGAAATTCTTCATGGCCAACGCCGGGAAATCCTTATCGACGGCTCAGATTTTTGATAATGTCTGGGGCGATGAAGAAGACGTCGACGACAGTATCGTCTTCCTGTATGTGTCTTATCTGCGGGAAAAACTGGAAGCTGTCCAGGCCGATATCAAAATCATCGGCGAAAAAGGGCAGGACTATTCCTTGATTGTGAAAGCAGCACCGGCGGAGGCTTAACTTATGAACATCATCAAGCGCCTGCGCCGTAAATTCATCATCATGGCGACGATTGGCGTCCTCGTCGTCCTCGGCGGTGCCCTGGGCCTCATCAATACCATCGCCTACATGCGGATGCATCAGCAGGTTATGTCGGTCTTGACGTATATCATCCACAACGATGGCGCTGTGCCGCAGAAAATCGGTGGTGACGACAGCAGTTTCTTCAGCGACCCGTCGTGGACGGAAGAAACGCCGGAATTTGCCTACCAAATCCGCTTTTTCAGCGTCTTCGTCAATGCCAATGGCTATGCACAGCATATCGATATCCAGCATATCGCGTCTTTTTCCCAGAAAGAAGCCATCGAATATGCCCGGACGACCGTCGCCAAATCGCGGGAGAGCGGGGAAAAACAGGGCTTTTTTAAAAAAGACCGGGCCAGTTATGCCTATATGATTCAGCCCGACGACGACGGCGGCTTTCTCATCGTCATCCTCGACTGCACGCGTGACGTCGCTGCCGTAACTTCATTTATGCGCTATTCCCTCTGGTTTGGTTTGGGTTGTGTCGTCCTCTACGTCATTATCCTGGCGGCCATGTGTAATATCGCTATCCGGCCTTTTGTCCGCAATATGGAGAACCAGAAGCGTTTCATCACCAATGCCGGTCACGAGCTCAAGACGCCGATTGCCATTATTTCAGCTAACGCCGAAGCCATCGAGATGCTCAATGGCCAGAGCCAGTGGACCGACAGTATCTTGAAACAAGTCCGCCGTCTGTCTAATCTCATCCAGGACCTCATTATGCTTTCCAAAATGGGTGAACGCTCGCAGGTCGACCTGGTCATTACCGACGTGAACCTGTCGGAAACGGTCCATGCCGTAGCGGAGTCTTTTCAGCAGCTGGCCATTGACGCTGAAAAGACTTTGACGACAGCCATTGCTGACGGCATCCACGTTAAAGGCGACAGTAAATGCCTTTATGAACTGGTCAATATCCTCGTCGATAACGCTGTCAAGTATTGCGACGACAAAGGGACCATCGACGTATCTTTGCGCCGGGGCCGTCTGGGAAAAGGAGCTGTCATAGCCGTGACCAATACCTATGCCGACGGGGCCAACGTTGACTATTCCCGTTTCTTTGAACGCTTCTACCGTGGCGATACGTCCCATAACAGCCAGCAGGCCGGCTATGGCATCGGCCTGTCGATGGCGGAAGAATTGACGAAACTCATGGGCGGCAAGATAAATGTGTCCTATAAGGCCCAACGTATAACGTTTACTGTTCGCTTGGGCTGATTTTTCCTATAGGGAAAGCGCCAGACCTGTGCTATAATGTGACCAACATCACTTTTATTCAGGGGGAAGATACCAATGGAAATGCAAATGGAATATATCCGAAAATTACCAGAACCGCAGGAATTGATGGAACAATTTCCCATCGATGACAAAGTCAAAGCCATCAAGGCAAAACGGGATGAAGAAATCAAGAACATCCTGACGGGCAAAGACGACCGCTTCCTGCTCATCATCGGACCCTGTTCGGCTGACAATGAACCGGCTGTCCTCGATTATATCCACCGCCTGGTCAAGGTCCAGGAACAGGTCAGAGATAAAATCTTTATTATCCCGCGCGTCTATACCAGCAAACCGCGTACAATTGGTGTCGGCTATAAAGGTATGCTCCATCAGCCCGACCCGGAAGGCAAGGAAGACATGCTGGGCGGCATCATCGCCATCCGCGAAATGAATGCCCGCGTCGTCCGCGAAACGGGCTTTACCTGTGCCGAAGAAGTCCTCTATCCGGAAATCTTCCGTTATTTGTCGGACCTCTTATCCTATGCCGCTGTCGGTGCCCGGTCTGTCGAAGACCAGTTCCACCGCATGATTGCCAGCGGCGTCGGCATCCCTGTGGGCATGAAGAACCCGACGTCCGGTGACATCTCGGTCATGCTCAATTCCATTGAAGCGGCCCAGCATACGCAGGATTTCCTCTTCCGCGGCTGGGAAGTCCGTACCAAAGGGAATCCGCTGGCCCACGCCATCCTGCGCGGCTACGTCGACAGCTTCGGCAACAGTATGCCGAACTACCATTATGAAAACCTCCAGCGCCTCTACGAAGCTTATGGTAAGCGGGACCTGGCCTATCCGGCTGTCATCGTCGATGCCAACCATGCCAACTCGGGCAAGAAATACTTAGAACAAATCCGTATCGCCAAGGACGTCATCCACAGCCGCAAACATTCGGCTGACATCAAGCAGCTGGTCAAAGGCTTGATGATTGAAAGCTATATCGAAGACGGCAATCAGAAGATCAGTGAAGGCACATATGGCAAATCCATCACCGACCCCTGCCTGGGCTGGGAAAAATCCGAACGCCTCATCTACGACATGGCGGAATTGCTGTAATTCGTGGCTCGTGGCTAGTGTTTCGTGATTTGTGATTCGTTTTTGCGGTCTTATAGCCGCACTGTAGGAGCTTCTCTATAGTTTGTAGTACGGAGTTTGTAGTTTGTAGAAGAGGACCTTAAATTAAAAACCAACCACTAGCCCCTAACCACTAGCCACTAGCCACTAAAAAATCGCTGTCGTACGTGCGACAGCGATTTTTTTTTAAAAAGTATCCAGCAAGGTATATCCTTTGCCGCGCAGGAACGTTTCCGTTTCCATTTCGCGGGTCTTGAAAACGGCGACTGGTGTGCCGGCCTGGCGGTTATAGGAAATATACAAATAATCAATGGATATGTTAGCCTGACGGAGATTGTCGAGGATCTTGTCCAGACAACCCGGCGTGTCGCCCATTTCGACGGCGACGACTTTATCCGTGTGGCATTGATAGCCAGCTTCTTTTAACTTTTCAACGGCTAATTCGGGATCTGTGACGATGAGGCGGATGATGCCGAATTCGGCGCTATCGTTAGCCAGCATCGTATAGATATTGATTTTGGCATCGGCTAAGACCGACGTCATCTTGCGCAAAGCGCCCTTTGTATTTTCAGCGAATACAGAAACTTGATTGAGCATAAATCAGAATCCCCCTTGATGATAAAATATTGTGACGTTGTTCCCATTTTACCATAAAAAGACAGGCTTGTAATGGGGAAGGGATTTGTTAAACGTTTCAGAATTTTAGAATTATGATATAATAAAAGCATACGAAGTATGTTTTTTATGATACGAGGTGAGCGCTATGCCAGCTTGGGTCATCATCTTCTTATTCTTACTGCTCACAGGGATTGCCAAACTCTATCTGTGGCTCGGCGTCACGGACCCTCTGAAAGCCGTCATGGCAGCGACCTTGACGACCTTCGTCATCGTCTGCGGCCTGAGGCGGAGCGGTCATAAACAGGCCGAAAAGAAGGCAAAAGAAAAAGCCGCCGCCTTAGAAGCTGACAAGACCAAGATAAACCATCAGCCCGATGCCCAGGACGCCGCCTTCCTGTCAGCCGTCGGTACGGGCCTCATCCTGCACGAACTCCACGAACGGAACAAAGAACAAGAACGGGCCGAACGCGATTACGACGGGAATTGGGAGAACCCCGATGACGACAGCCAGTATGACGATAACCAGTACGACGACTGGGAGTGATGGAGATTTGGCAAGCCGCAGTTCGCAGAACGCCGCGGTCCTGGGGGCCGCAAAAAATACACGGCCAGCGGCCTTGTGCGTAGGGGACGCCCAGAGGGCGTCCCGCTGTGATATTTAATCACAATCCATTCGAGTATAATGGTGAGTTTTTACGAGTCACGAACCAAGAACAACGACTTTTCCTCGGACTCAGATGCGGCTTCGCCGCGACAGACTCACGATTTGATTACGACCATGTACCGCCCGTCATAAATTTTGGATATGCACAGAATTCGCGGCGGGACGCCCGCCACTGCTGTCCGTTCTGGCAGCCGCCCTGCACCTCCCGATAGTCGGTACCTGGCGGACCAGAAAGGCTCTGGGCGTCCCCTACAAAATCGCATACAGGCGATGAAAATAAACGCTGGTCACAGATTGTAAAAAAATACACGGCCAACGGCCTTGTGCGTAGGGGACGTCCCACCGGGCGGCCCGTTGTGAGATTTGGTCATACCTATTCTTGTATGATGGTAGGTTTTTACGAGCCACGAGCCACTATTTTTTCACGAGCCAAGGGTTACTTGAGGCGATGTCGTTAATTTGAATTTATCGTCGCGCAGCGGCATTTGAATCCGAAGTGAACTGCGGCCTGCGAACTGCGGGCCGTCAGGCCCTAAATTCGACGAACGACCTACGACGAACGACCTACGACAAACGGCTCTACGCCGCGGCCTGCGGCCTTCATTTCCTGGAAATCCCGAAATATACGAAATCGCCGAAGAAGCGAATCCGTGACATGACGAAAATGGAGCGCTGGCTGGCGTATTTCGCTAACCAGCTCATACCATCGTAGGGGTCGCCCGTGGGCGACCCGTCAGCATGATAGGGCTTGTCTTGTTCATGCATGTGGATTAGAAGGAGGGAACTGATCATGAGCGATGAAGCCATCCATAAAGCCGTAGATGCCGCCCGGACCTTTCTGCAGAATGACGCCGAACGTCTGGCCTACATCAACCGAGAACTCGCCATCCTTGATTATAACTCGGACCATCGCGATGCCTTTGAAGAAGGGGAAGCTAAGGGACGTGCAGAAGGAATTGAAAAAGGTCGTGCAGAAGAACGGACATCGTCAGATAACCGATGGGAAAAATTGATGAGTCTGTTATTGGAGGAAAAACGGTATGATGAAGCGAAAAAAGCAGCTTTCAGTAAAGAGTTCCGTGAAACACTTTTCAAGAAATATGGTTTAGAATAGGGCAGAATTTAGAATTAAAAACGATGAGCCGCCTGAAAGCCTTTTTGGCCCGTCAGGTGCCGACCAGAGGAAGGCGCAGGGCGGTTGCCAAAACGGACAGCTGTGGCTGGCGGCCCATTGTGAGATTTAATCACCACACCTATTCACATATAATGGTAAGTTTTTGAGAACAACATAGTACAAATTACTCGGCATAAATTTATGCCGAGTAACAATAGATGCAATTATTTCCAAATTTCTAAAGCTAATTTAGCTAATTTTTTCTGTCTATCTTCAATTTCTAAAGCGGTCCATTTGGTATAAGTTGTAAGTTCCTGGTTAGGATATATCATAGAATTCTTATAGCGTTTTTTCTTTTCTTCAAAAGACTGATTGGAAATTTTTTTATTTAAATTTTCATCTAATAAGGCGAGGTTTCCCAGGCGCCAAAGATATTTTTCATGTATATTTTTATCTGTTTTCCAGGCTTTTGATAATGTGTTCGGCATGATATGTTCAATATTTACCTTGTTGAAGTTGCGATTAATTTCGTGATTTTTGTCGTGATATTCATGAATCGTCAAGAGAATGTATCGGACATATTGTTTGGTTTTTGGCTTGAACGTACAAAAACTATTATAAAATTCTTCATCGCTAATCATTTCTGCTTTAATTGCAGCAGCGATTTCTTCGGCAGTTTTTAAATTTTCTTCATAAATATCGTTGGCAATTCCTGAGAAAAATTTTTCTGTTGTATTAGTTGTTCTTCCGGCAATGGTGGCGTTACGAAAAATGTATACAACGATAGCCTGTAATACGTGGGCTTTATCATTATCATTAAATGAGGTATCTTTCATTTCCATTGAAAGTAAAATGGGAATGTAAGACGTTGCCTTTAAAATTTTCAATGAGCTAAGATAATGAATGATACGGTCGTCTTCGTATTCGTCACAATTTTCAGGATCGATAGCATCATGATAGTAACCGGCGTAATGCTTCAAATCATTTACTAAATCAGCACTCTTTTTTGGTGTTCTTATGGTGGCACTCATTTCACGGTATAAATCTTTTTCACGGATAAGAGTATAACGAGCGTTCCAATAATAACGAATATATTTTGTAAGATCTAAGCCAGATAATTTATCGACGATGGTTTTCCAATTACCTTGGACTTTTTTTATATTTTCACCTGCTTGACTAAAAACATAGTTTTTTAACAGGTCAGCTATTTCCAAATCTTTACCTCTGGCGTTTAATGTTTCAAAAATCACATAGGCTTCTCCTGCATCATTTGTTTCCAGATACATAATCTCAAAATTATCCCAAAATTGGTTGCGCATGTGATATAGTGTTTCTATCTTGCTGTTTAGGCTCTTATCATCAATATATAAATTGATTTGGTTATAAAAATATAAATAGGCATTACGCATATTTTCACAAGCTACATTGTCTTTTATCTTTTTGGAAGACGGTCCTTTACTAATGATATTATTGGAAAAATAGTCATCTTCGGCGAGCTCACTTTCAAATGTTAAATGTAGTCGCGAACTATTGTCCCAGCGATTAGCTTTTTGTCCAAGTATATTTTGTGTAATTGAAGAAATGATATCTTGCAGACCTTCTTTTTCTTCCGTGTCTTTTGTGGTGTTTGAAAGCTCACTACAAATATATTGCAGAGCACGCAAAAATATCATAGAAGTAATGGTTCGTTGCTGACCATCTATGATATATTTTTTCTTTTTCTTGTTGTCATCATAGATTACAATTTGTCCAAAAAAGTGTTTTCTATCTTGATTATTAATGACCGATTTGAAATCTTCCCAAAAGTCTTCAAGTTGAGCCTGCTCCCAAGAATATTCACGTTGATTCATTGGAATATAGTATATATTACTTAAAAATGTTTTCAGATTTTCTTTAGTGGCGCTTTGGATAGCCATATCAGGTCTTCCTTCCTTTTCCATACATCTAATAATCTAATATTTATTAGATCATATCCAAATTTTGATTGCAAGATCCAGGTAAAATTTTTATTATAAATGGAGAGATTTATTAAAATAGGAGATGATTTTCAATGAAATCTTTTTTAGTCACCGTCGAAGAACGAGTAAGTCAGGATTTTGTGATTCAAGCGGATTCGCAGGAAGAGGCGGAGGAATTAGCGCAAAAACTATATAAAAATGGGGATTTGGTGTTGGAACCGGGGAATTTGTTGGATGTGTCTTTTAGTGCGACGGATTTGAAATGATGATGCGCCGTCCATCATTTCAAATCTGGCCATGCACGGGGTTCGCGGCGGGACGCCCTCCGGGACGTCCCCTACAGAATCGCATGCAGGCGATGAAAATGAACGCAGGTCGCAAAAAAATCACGGCCAACGGCCTTGTGCGCAGGGGGCTGTCGCACGAAGGTTTCTGCTATCATGGGAGGTCCTTTTTGCTTTACTAAAAACTACAAACTGCAAACTTAATACTCACAGCCAATTCGAGTATAATGGCAGGTTTTTACGAACAACGAGTCACGAGTCACGAGCCACAATTTTTTCCACGAGCCGAGGGTCACTCGAGGCGATGTCGTTAATTTGAATTTGATGCCGCGCAGCGGCATCTGAGTCCGAGGGCGGCCTGCCGCCGGCTTATGCCCCCTAACAATATCCTCGCTAATGTGGTATAATATCCTATTACGGATAACATTATCACATTAGCGATTTTTTTGAAGGAGGATTTTTTGGATGCGGCCTTTTGTTCATTTGCATGTCCATACGCAGTACAGTTTATTCGATGGCTTGTGCAAGATCCCCGATATGGTAAAGCGGGCCAAGGAGCTGAATATGCCGGCTGTGGCGATTACGGACCATGGCAATATGTACGGTGTCATTTATCTGTATAAGGAAGCCGTAGCCCAAGGCATCAAGCCGATTTTGGGATGTGAAGTGTACATGACCCGGGGCAGCCGCTTTGAAAAGAAGACCAAGGAACGGCTCTGCCACTTGATTTTGCTGGCCAAAAACAATACGGGTTACCACAACCTCATCAAGATCGTGTCCAAAGGTTTTGTCGATGGGGAAAATAATTACCACAAGCCCCGCGTCGACTACGATTTGCTCGAACAGTATCACGAAGGGCTCATCGCCATGAGTGCCTGCATCGAAGGCCACATTCCGCAGGATATCCTCAATCATAATGAAGAAGGAGCTAAGCGGACTTTGGACCGGCTGGTCTCTATTTTCGGCAAGGATGATTTTTATTTGGAAGTCCAGAATCATGGGATTCCGGAAGAAAAGGTTGTCCGCACGGTATTCAAGCGCTGGTCCCAGGAATACGGCCTGAAGCTGGTTGCAACCAACGATTATCATTATATCGACCCCGGCGATGCCGATGCCCAGGAGGTCAAGCTCTGCATTTCGACGGGCAGCACTCTCGATGACCCGTCGCATTTCCGCTTTTATAATAATGAATTTTATATGAAGAGCGGCGACGAAATGGCCGATCTCTTTGCCGATATGCCCGAAGCCCTGGATACGACGCTGGAAATCGCCGATAAGTGTAACGTCGAAATCTCTTTCAATGAGCGCCACCTGCCGCAGTTCCCCGTGCCCAAGGGGGAAACGGACTCGTCGTATCTGCGCAAGCTCTGTGAGCAGGCGCTGCCGGAAAAATACGACCCCATTACGCCGGAAGTCCGCAAACGGCTGGACTACGAATTGGGCGTCATCGACACTATGGGTTTCCCGTCATACTTCCTCATCGTCTGGGACTACGTCAAATACGCCCGCGACCATGCAATCCCCGTCGGGCCGGGCCGTGGTTCGGCAGCCGGGTCAGTCGTCGCCTATTTGCTGGGCATCACCGGGCTGGACCCGCTCAAGTATGACCTTCTCTTTGAACGCTTCCTCAACCCGGAACGCGTCACCATGCCGGATATCGACATGGACTTCTGCTATGAAAACCGGGGCCGCGTCATCGACTACGTTACCCGGAAATACGGTATCGACCACGTGTCGCAGATCATCACCTTCGGTACCCTGGCAGCCAAAGCCGTCTTGCGCGATGTCGGCCGCGTCCTCGATATTCCTTTGAGCGAAGTGAACCGCATCGTCAAGATGGTGCCCAATGAATTGGGCATGACCCTCGATAAGGCCTTGAAGATGAGCAAGGAATTCCGCGAGGAATATGAACAAAATGCGACGGTCCACCGTCTCGTCGATTTCGGCAAATCCCTGGAAGGCCTGGTCCGTCATTCGTCGACTCACGCAGCAGGCGTCGTCATCTCGGCGGCTCCTGTTGACGACTACGTGCCGGTCCAACATTCCAAGGAAGGCGATTTGACGACACAGTACGAAAAGGACCTGGTCGAAGAACTGGGCCTGCTCAAGATGGACTTCCTGGGATTGCGGACGTTGACTGTCATCGGCGATGCCGTCAAGATGATCAAAAAAGACCATGGCATCGACCTGGATATCAACGCCATTCCCCTGGACGACCCGGAAACGTGCCAGCTCCTGACCGACGGTGATACGGCCGGCGTCTTCCAGATGGAATCGTCGGGCATTACCAATCTGGTCAAGGAACTGGCGCCGAAGCATTTTGAAGATATGATCCCTCTCGTCGCCCTCTATCGGCCGGGGCCTTTAGGCAGCGGTATGGTCGATGATTTCATCAAGGGAAGTCACGGCGAAAAGAAAGTCACCTATTTGCACCCCCTGCTGGAACCGATTTTGAAGGATACATACGGCGTCATCCTCTATCAGGAACAGGTCATGCAGATCGCCTCGGTCATGGGCGGATTTTCCCTGGGACAAGCTGATTTGCTGCGTCGTGCCATGGGCAAGAAAAAGGAATCCATCCTGGTTGCCCAGCGGGCTAATTTCCTGGAAGGGACGCGGAAGAACGCCATTCCCGACGACATTGCCAATAAGGTCTTCGACCTCATGGTCTATTTTGCCGGCTATGGCTTCAACAAGTCGCACTCGGCCGCCTATGCTTACGTAGCCTGGCAGACGGCGTATCTCAAGGCTCATTATCGGCCGGAATTCATGGCAGCGACCATGACCAGCATGATCAATGATGTCAGCAAAATCAGCTACTACGTCGCAGAGTGCCGCCGCCACGGCGTCCAGGTCCTGTCGCCTGATGTCAATGCCAGCGTATCCATGTTCTCCGTCCAGGACGGTGCCATCCGCTTCGGCTTGTCCGGCGTCAAGAGCGTCGGCGCCAATGCTATCGATGCCATCGTCAAGGCTCGCGAAGAAGGCGGCCCGTTTACGTCGCTCGGCGATTTTTGCAGCCGCGTCGACTATCATATTGTCAACAAGCGGGCCCTGGAAAGCCTCATCAAATGCGGCGCCATGGATTCTTTTGGCAAGAAGCGGTCCCAGCTCATGGCCGTCATCGACCAGGCCATCGCCATGGGTTCCCTCAGCCAGAAGGACTACGCATCGGGCCAGATGGGGCTCTTCGACGATGCCGAAGATGTCATGACAGAACTGGAATATCCGGATATCGAAGAATATCCCATTGAAATGCGCCTGGCTATGGAAAAAGAGTACGATGGTTTCTATTTCAGCGGCCATCCCCTCAATAAATACCAGGACATCATGAAGAAATTGACGCCCCTGTCGGTCCTCTATGGAGAAGACGGGCGGCAGTATGATGGCAAGATGATGCGCATCGGCGGCCTGATTACGGGCAAGAAACAGGTCATGACCAAGCGCAATGAACAAATGGCTATCATCACCGTAGAAGACTTCACCCACACCGTGTCGGTCGTCGTCTTCCCCAAGACCTATGCCCGCTATCAGCAGGCCGTCGCCGTCGATATGGCCGTCGCCATCCGCGGCCGGGCCGACATCAACGACGACAGCATCCAGATCCTGGCCGAAGAAGTGAAGCCGTTGGACCAGGAAAAGGGAGAACCCGTACAACCTGCTGCCGTATCGCCGGCAGCAGCCCGTCAGGCTGGCGACTATTGGCGTCCTGGCATGGGCGCGAAATTATTCATCAAGATACCGGCCCATTTAGAACGGACTGACCTGGCCGGCCGCATCGGCCAGGTCCTGGAACAACATCCGGGACCGGTCAAAGTCTATTTCCATCTCATGGGCAGCCGCAAGACCATCCTGACCAATGAAAAATATTGGGTAGAAACGACAGAAGACCTGCGGCAAAAACTGCAGGCCATGCTGGAACCGCGGTCCTTGGTCGTGCAGTGAGGCACACGAAGGTTTCTGCTATCATGCAAGATTCCTTTGACTTTATAGGATATAGTACAGAGTTTGTAGTTTGTAGAAGATGGTTTTACATTTAAAACCCCTCACTAAAAACTACAAACTGCAAACTTAAAACTCAAAAAAGCGGCTGTCTTCATGCGACAGCCGCTTTTTTATTTCCCCGGATCAGCCATGATCTTGGCCAGGACGACGCGGTATTTATCATTGTATTTTCGCATAGAATCGTTGATGTCCCGACGGATTCGGGCAATGCTTTCGATGTTGTACTCTGCTGGTGGCACGTGGATGTCACAGATGACATTCAGCCGGGCGTGGCCCGATGTGATGCGCAGGTGGTCCGTATGATAACGGGGATATTTTTCGTGGACAATCTGATCCAGGACGCGGCGGACGGCGTTGATTTGGTGAATGTCCGTGCAGAGCGGGTCCATATGGATGTTGACTTCCATGTGGTACTTATCCTGTAATTCATCTTCCAGGACATCTAAGGCGGCGTGGACTTCGACGAGATCGGCCTTGTCCGGGACTTCAACGTGGATGGAAGCGAACATGCGGCCCGGACCGTAGTCGTGGATGCGGATATCGTGGACGCCGACGACGTGGGGGCAGTTTAAGGCTGTGGCTACGATGCCGCGGACGAGTTCTGGATCCGGCGCCTTGCCCAGGAGGATGTTGATGACATCTTTGGCGATACCGTAGCCGGCATACATGATCATCAGGCCGATGGCCGTACCGGCAGCAGCGTCGATGGGCAGCGTCGTGAACTGCTGGGCAATCGTTGCGACCAGGACGCCCGTCGTGGCGATGGCATCGGTGATGCTGTCGGCTGCCGTCGCGTCATTGACGCCGGAATTAATCTTTTTTCCGATATAGCGGTTATAGAGGCACATCCAGACCTTGACCGCGATGGAAACGATGAGGACGCCGATGCTCCAATAGGAGAATTCCATGTCTTCTGGTTCAAAGAATTTTCCAATTGACGTTTCGCAGAGCTTGTAGCCGACGACGAGGATGATGATGGAAATGGTCAGTGACGCCAGGTATTCAAAGCGGCCATGGCCGAAGGGATGTTCTTTGTCTGGCGGCCGGTTGCTCAGTTTGGCACTGATGATGGAAATGAATGATGAGCCCATGTCGGTCAGGTTGTTGAAGGCATCGGATAAGATACCGATGCTGTTGCTCATCATGCCGACGAGAAATTTGCTGGCAAAGAGAAAAAGATTACAAATAATGCCTAAGATGCCGCCGAGGATGCTGTATTGTTCACGGACGTGTTTGTCATCGGTATCCTCATAGTTTTTGATGAAGCGGCGGATAATGAATTCGATCATATGAAGTCACCCAGCTTTCTGATTCCCTACATTATAGCAGAGATATAATGAGATACAAGATATAACGAGAAAGAAAATGAGAATATATAAAATGTAAAAAAGTCATCATACTATCGAAAATGGGAATAGTTATTGAATCTTTTACTGGGAAAATTGCAATTCTGCGATTTTTTTATATAATAGAAAAGAAACTTAATAAGTATATAAATTATATATTGAGGAGGATGTATGGATATACAAAAATTACTTATTTTTGATATGGATGGGACCATGTTTGACACGGAACCTATTTCTTATCGTTGTTGGCGGGAGGTATCGGCCCGATATGGATTCAATCTGGACCGCTCGGTATTCGACCGCATGTTGGGGCGGGATAATCTGCGTATCCGTGCTATTTGCGATGACGCTTTCGGGCCGGCATATCCTTATGAAGCCATTTGCCAGGAAAAAGTGGCCTTGCAGCTGGAATATTACCGAAGCCATGATATTCCCATCAAACCGGGCCTGTTCCACGTCCTGCACTACGCCAGGGAGAAAGGGATTGCCTGTGCTGTCGCTTCGTCGTCACCACGGACACTGATTGAGTATTTATTAGAAAAAACGGGCGCAGCGCCTTTCTTTTCCGTTGTCCAGAGCGGGGAAGAAGCGGCCCATGGCAAGCCGGATCCGGATGTGTTCCTCATGGCCTGTGATAAAGCCCGCGTTTCACCGGCCCAGGCGCTGGTACTGGAAGATTCAGAGAGCGGTATCCTGGCCGCCCATGCGGCAAGGATTCCATCTATCTGGATCCCCGATTTAATTACCATTCCCAAAGAGGTACAAGACCTGGCCTGGACATGTTGCCACAGCCTGGAGGAAGTTCCGGGACTGCTGGCGAAGGAGGATTTATGATATGACACAGATTAAGCGAAGCCGCTGGCTTTGGCTCATGACCGTATTTTTAGGGATGCTGGCAGCCATTGCGCCATTATCGACGGATATGTATCTGCCGGCCCTGCCGTCGATGATGACGGCTTTTGGCGTTACGCCGTCTGTCATCCAGCTGACTTTGACGGCCTCTATGACCGGCATGGCGCTGGGGCAGGTCGCTGTCGGACCTATCAGCGATGATAAGGGCCGCCGCCTGCCCTTGATGGTCGGCATGGCCATCTTCACCTTGTCGACAGTGGGCTGTATCTGGTCATCGTCTGTTCAGGTCTTTTTAGGCTTCCGTTTCATCCAGGGCTGTGCCGGCGGCGCTGGTATCGTTTTATCCCGTGCCATCGCCCGTGATATCTGCAAGGGCAGTGCCTTGACGCGGCTCTTTGCCATGCTCATGCTGGTCAACGGTATCGCGCCGATTTTGGCCCCTGTCATCGGCGGCCAGATTCTGCGCTTTGCACCGTGGGAAGGCATCTTCGTTCTCATTGCCCTGATCGGACTGGTATTGACGGCATCGGCCGGTATCATGCATGAAACCCTGCCGCAGCGGCGCCGCGTCTCTGGGGGGATGACGGCCAGCCTTAAAGCTTTCGCCGCCCTCTTTCAGCAGCCTTATTTCATGGGGCACTGCATCATGCAGTGCTTCAGCTTTGCCGCGTTCTTTTCCTATATTTCCGGGTCGTCTTTCGTCTTCCAGAACGTCTACGGCGTGTCGGCCCAGACCTTCAGCTATATCTTCGGCGTCAACGGTATCGGCCTGATGATTGCCGGGGCTGTCACGGGCCGCATGACGGGCCGCGTGGCTGACTGGAAACTGCTCTGCGGGGCTTTGCTGATGGCAGCGGCAGGCAGCGTCCTGCTCCTGGCTTCTTTCTGGTGGGAGTTGCCCCTGCCCGCCGTCATCGTCCTCTTGTTCCTGACCGTGTCGCCTTTGTCGATGATGGGGACCAGCAGTTTCTCCATGGCCATGCAGGACCAGGGCCGCAGTGCCGGCAGCGCGTCGGCTCTCATCGGCTTCTTCTCCATGATCAGCGGTGCCGTCATGGTTCCAGTCGTCGGCATTGCCGGGGACCACACGGCCATCCCCATGGGCATCGTCATGGTCATCGGTGAAATCGGCGCCCTCCTGACCTTCTACGCCCTGATCTATCCGAGACATAAGGATAGTTTGTAGCATAGAGTTTGTAGTTTTCAGCAAAACCTTAAAATTTAAAATCACTCACTAAAAACTACAGACTGCAAACTTAAAACTCAAAAAGAGGCTGTCTTAATACGACAGCCTCTTTTTCATATATTCCGTGCGACGAGTTTGTCGAGTGGTTCGTCTGGCCGCTGGAAGGGGATATCCGGTTTTTCTGCCAGGTAGTCTAGGGCGAAGCCCAGGCAGGTGGCAGCTCCATAGGTCAGGCCGTCTTCGTCGAGGTCGAATTCTGGTGTGTGGTGATTGGCACCGCAGCCTTTTTCTTTGTTTTCAATGCCCGTAAAGGTCAGGACGCCGGGATAAAGGCGGGATGTGATGGCGAAGGTTTCCGATGCCATCCAGGGCGTACAGTCCGTCAAGGCATCGGCGCCGATATATTTTTCTACGGCTTTTTCGGCAATATCGACGCAGACCGGATTATTCTGGACTTCAAAGAGCGGTTCCGGCATGTGCAGGATGTCGTAGCGGCAGCCGTAGGTCTGGCAGGCGTTGGCCAGGATGCGCTTGAATTCTTCGTAGAAGCGCTTGCCTGCGTGGTCGTAACTGAAGAAGCGGCACGTACCGGCAAAGGTCAGGCTGTTGGGAATGACGTTGAGGACGTCGCCGCTGTGAAGGCTGCCGATGGAGAAGGTCAGACATTCTTTCGGAGGTACGGCCCGCATCCGCAGGGCCTGCATGTTGCCGTAGAAGTCGTGGAAACAGTCGATAGGGCTTTCAGCTAGGTCCGGCCGGGAGCCGTGGCCGCCGTGGCCGTCGATGCGGATTTCAAAGCCGAAGCCGCCGGCCATGGGCGCGTCGTGGCAGACAGAGACTTTGCCTGCCGGGATGTCCCAGCGGACGTGGGTCGCATAGCAGGAGTCGATATGCCAGGGGCTTTCTGTTTCCAAATAGCGCAGGAGATATTCCAGAGGGCCCGATTCTTCTTCGCCCCGTTCAAACATCAAGACGACGGTTCCGTCCCACTGGTCTTTCCAGCGCTGGAGGCATTTTGCAGCCATGAGCTGCATGGCCATATGGCCGTCGTGACCGCAGGCGTGCATGACGCCGTGATTCTGAGAGCGGCAGACGCGCGGGCATGATAAGTTCCGTTCGCCTTCTTCGATAGGCAGGGCATCGACGTCAGCCCGTAAGAGCAGCGTCTTGCCAGGGCCTTTACCGTCGATCCAGGCGATGAGGCCGCCTTTGTCGATCAAGCGATAAGAAATGCCATATTCCTTCAATTTTTCAGCAATATAGGCTAAGGTCTGGTCTTCCTTCTTGGACAGTTCCGGGTGTTCGTGGAAATGGCGGCGCAAGGCGACGAGTTCACCTTGTTCTTTGCGTACTTCTTCGAGAATATCGATCATCTTTGCTTCCCCCTCTGTAACTATTCTTCGATCCCGATGCGGGCGGCGATGCCCCGGTCAAAGGGATGTTTGATTTTCTTGATTTCTGAAACGTAATCGGCTAAGTCCAGGAGTGCTGGACTGGGATTGCGGCCGGTCAGGACGACTTCTGTATGAGCCGGTTTTTCTTTTAAGAAGTTGATGACCTGGCTTTCCGGAACGAGGCCCAGGGCACAGGCGCCGACGAGTTCATCGCAAACGGCCAGGTCCGGATGATGCTTTTCGCAGAAATCCCGGACGGTTTGCAACAGTGCCGTCTGCGCTTCGCAGGTTGCCTGTTTTTCAACTTCTGTCATCTGAAAAGTGAATTTCAAGATGGCTTTGCTTCTGAGGACCGTGACGTGAGGCAGCGCCTTGAGCGCCTCTAATTCACCTGTCGGCCGGCCCTTGAGGAACTGGGCAAAAAGAATCGTGCCGCCCCGGCCGGCACAGCGCAGGACCAGGCCCAGCGAGGCCGTCGTCTTGCCCTTGCCGTCGCCGCAATATATATGTATTAAGCCGGTATCCATCATATCACCTCTCATTATCATAACGCCATTATTATAGCATAATCAAAAAAGGGCAGGTAGTGGTCAGGCCCATCCATTCGTGATATAATATAACATCAGTTAATTTTTTTGGAAAGGATGGCCGGGAAGATGGAAGAACGAGCCCGTCAGCTATTGACAGCCTTAGAAGCTGCTGGTTTTGAAGCCTACGTCGTCGGCGGCGCCGTGCGCGACCTGCTCATGGGAAAAGAACCGCATGACTATGACATCACGACGTCAGCCCGGCCTGAAGATATCCGTGCCGTCGCTGTGAAAGAAGGATGGCATACGGTGGAAATCCATGGCGAAGCCTTTGGCATCGTCGTCATCGTCATCGCCGGCCAGACTTTTGAAGTGGCGACTTTCCGCGGTGAGGCTTATGGTGAAGACAGCCACCGGCCGGATACCGTCTGGTATGCCGATACCCTGCGCGAAGATGTCTTGCGACGCGATTTTACCGTCAATGCCATGGCCATGGATTGCCGCGGCGATATTTATGACTACGTGGGCGGCCAGAAAGACCTGCGTAAGAAGCGCCTGGTCACTGTCGGTGATCCGGTCCGGCGCTTTCAGGAAGATGCCCTGCGCTTGTTCCGGGCCTGCCGCTTTGCCGGCCAGCTCGATTTCATGGCTTCCAAAGAGCTTGTCAAGGCCATGCCGCAGGCTTTTGGCCGTGTTCCCGGCTTGTCTCTGGAACGGGTCGTCAACGAAATGGACCGCCTCATGGTCACTCCTGCGGCTTACCGGGGGCTGGACATCTTAGTCCGCACCGGCCTCGGCGCCTGCTCGTGCCGCCAAAAGGTGAACGGCTGCTATGAAGCCGTCCCGATCCTGCCGGAGTTGAGCCATCTGCCGGATACGCCGCAGTCGAAACCGTTCCATCTCTTCGATGCCTGGGTACATACCCTGGCGA
>CABMPA010000017.1 GCA_902388315.1 uncultured Megasphaera sp.
CGCTGGACCTGCTGACGAAGGGCCGCAAGATCGCTGTCCTCGGCGGCATGGGCGAACTGGGAGATTGGGCGAAACGGGAACATGAGGCCATTGGCCGCCTCGTCGCCCAGACCGGACTCGATGCCCTCATCACCATGGGCGATTTGGCTAAAGATATAGCCGCTGCAGCCCAGTCCCAAGGGATGACGGCCGTTTATACGACGGACACGCATGAACAGGCGGCCCGTCAGCTGCAAGCCCTGCTCCAGGATGGCGACACAGTCCTTCTCAAGGGATCGCGAAGCTTTGCCATGGAAAAAATACTGCCCTATTTTGAAAGGAAGTAATGTGAATGTTTAAAATGCTGATTTTCAGCTTTGTCGTCAGCCTGGTCATCGGCCTCGTCTTCGGACCGCTGGTCATCAAGGAATTGAAGAAATTCCATGCCCGCCAGTCCGAAAGGGAAGAAGGGCCGCAGAGCCACAAGTATAAAGCCGGGACGCCGACCATGGGGGGCATCCTCATCCTGACGGCGCTGACCGTATCGTGCCTCATCTTCGATCCCATGGACCTGCGCAAGGGCCTGGCCTTATTCCTGGCCCTGGGCCATGGCGTCATCGGTTTTCTCGATGACAGCATCAAAGCCATCAAGCACCGCAACCTGGGCCTTACGGCGAAACAGAAACTGGCCGGCCAGTTCGTCATGGCAGCTGTTTTCTGCTATATCCTCGATGCCTTTCTCCATTTCCCGACGACTTTGTGGATTCCCTTTACTTCCATCACTGTCGATTTGGGCATGTTCTACTATCTCTTCGTCTTCGTCATGATCGTCGGTACGAGTAATGCCGTCAACCTGACCGATGGCCTCGATGGCCTGGCTGCCGGTTCCTGCGCCATTACATCGGTGGCCTATGTCGTCATTGCCGTCGCCCTGGGGTATACGCACTTCGCCATCTTCGGTACGGCCCTGACCGGGGCCTGCCTGGGCTTCCTCTTTTATAACCAGCATCCGGCCAAGATGTTCATGGGTGATACGGGTTCCCTGGCACTGGGCGGGGCCCTGGCCGCCATGGCTATCCTGACTAAGACGGAACTGCTCCTCATCCTGGCTGGCGGTTTGTACGTCATCGAAGCCCTGTCGGTCATCATCCAGGTCATTTCCTTCAAGACCCGTGGTGTCCGCGTCTTCAAGATGAGTCCGATTCACCACCACTTTGAGCTGTCCGGCTGGAGTGAGGTCAAGGTCGTCACCGTATTCTGGAGCTTCTCGGCTCTCATGGCGATCCTGTCCATTATCGTCGTATTGGCCTGCAAATAGGGCCTGCGGCTTTTCTGATTGAACTACGATATTTTATATAAAGCAGGTGTTGGCAATGAGCATCATGGATTTTTCTGGAAAACATTTCTTAGTCATCGGCGCAGGCATCAGCGGCCGCGCCGCCTCTTTGGCCCTGGCCGGCCATGGCGGGTCCGTTACGCTGAATGATATGAAGGCTATCGACACGGCGGAACAGCCGTGGCCGGATATGAAAGCTGCCGGCGTCAAGCTGGTCTTCGGCAGTCAGGAAACGAGCCTTTTGGACGGCATGGATGTCGTCGTCCCGTCGCCGGTCATTTCTCCGGAAATCCCGATCATGAAAGAAGCGGCCCGCCGCGGCCTGCCGATCTGGAGTGAAGTCGAAGTGGCCTGCCGGGTCACCGATGCCGATATGATCGGCATTACCGGGACCAATGGCAAGACGACGACGACGACCCTGGTTGGTGAAATCATGAAAGCTACAGGGCGTCAGACCGTCGTCGGCGGCAATATCGGCTTCGGCCTTTCGGCCCAGGCCGATAATCTGCCTGAGGAGGCTGTCGTCGTCGCCGAACTTTCCAGTTTCCAGCTCGAATTCACGCACAGCATCAAGGCTAAAGCCGCGACGATCCTCAATATCACGCCGGACCATCTGGACCGCCATCATACGATGGAAGGGTATGCTGCCGCTAAGGAACGCATCTTCCTCAACCAGGATAAGGGCGATTACGCCGTCCTCAATTACGATGATGAACGGGTACGGGCCATGGCTGTGGATATGACCGGTACGGTCGTCTATTTCTCGACCTGCGGCGAAGTCCCGGAAGGGGCCTTTTATCAGGACGGACAGCTCATCCTGCGCCTCCATGGCCAGGATACGGTCGTCTGCGCCGAAACGGACCTGCAACTCTTCGGCAAGCATAATATCCAGAATTGCCTGGCCGCCATTCTCCTGACCTATGCTGCCGGGGCCCCGCTCGACGTCATCCGCCAGGTCCTCAAGGAATTCAAAGGCGTCGAACACCGCCTGGAAAAAGTACGGACTATCCACGGCGTTACCTATTACAACGATTCCAAGGGGACCAACGTCGATGCGTCCATGAAGGCCCTGGAAGCCTTCCCCCAGGGCCATCTCATCCTCATTGCCGGCGGCTATGACAAGAAGACACCGCTGGATGACTTCATGGCCCTGGCAGCGAAACGCGTCGATACGCTGATACTCATCGGTGATGCGGCAGAACGCTTTGAAGCCGCTGCCAAAAAGGCCGGTATCCAGGATATCCGCCGTACTGGCTACAGCATGGAAGGGGCCATCATGCTGGCCCGCAAGATAGCCAAGGCGCCGCAGGCCGTCCTCTTGTCGCCGGCTTGCTCCAGCTTTGACATGTATGATAATTTTGAACAGCGCGGACGGGTCTTCAAGGGCATCGTCAACGCCATTTAACGATATTTAGAAGAAACAACAGGAGGCAGGAACATGCGTCGAGTCATTATTTCCGGAGGTGGCACAGGCGGCCATATCTACCCGGCGATTACCATTGCCCGGGCGATTGCCGATATTGAGCCTACCGAATTTCTCTACGTCGGCTCCAAAATCGGCCTGGAAAATACATTGATTCCTAAAGAAGGCTTGCCTTTCGTCACCCTGGATGTGCGGGGCCTGGAACGGAAGATTTCCGTCCGCAACCTCGTCACCCTGGGCAAGACGGCAGCCAGCCTGATCAAAGCAGAAGGCATTATTCACAAGTTCAAACCGGACGTCGTCATCGGGACGGGCGGCTTTGTCTGCGGCCCGGTCCTTCTGGCGGCCAGCCTGAGCGGTGTGCCGACGCTGATCCAGGAACAGAACGTCATCCCTGGCGTCACCAATACGATTTTGAGCCGTTTCGTCAAGCGCGTAGCCTTAGGCTATGAAGAAGCAGCAACCCGTTTCAAGCGCAAGGATATCCTGGTCTATACGGGCAATCCCGTCCGCAAGGATATTCTTACGGTGACGCGGGAAGAAGGGCGCAAGGCTTTGGGCCTGGACCCGGATAAATTTACGCTCCTCGTCGCCGGCGGCAGCCGCGGCGCCCGCAGCATCAACACGGCGATGATCGAAGTCCACAAGTATTTCCGCAACGACGAACATATTCAGATCCTCCACGTCACAGGGGACCATGAATACGACCGCGTCGTCAAACAGCTGCCGGGCATCGAATGTCGCGGCCGCTATGGAAAGGGGAGCCGCATCATCCCCTATCTGCACCACATGCCGGAAGCGCTGGCCGCCTGTGACCTGGCCGTGTACCGGGCCGGTGCTGTCGGACTGGCGGAACTGACCGTCCGCGGTGTGCCGTCGATCCTCATTCCCTATCCCTATGCAGCCGAAGACCATCAGCGCTATAATGCCCAGGCCCTGGTCATGTGCGGGGCGGCCAAGATGATCCTCGACAAGATGCTGACCGGCCGGGAATTGTTAGAAGAAATCATTCATTTAAAAGACGATCCGAAAGCGCTGGCAGCGATGGCCGAGGCCAGCCGCTCCATGGGCAAGCCCCAGGCGGCACACGATATTGCCGAACTGGCCTTGTCCATTGCCCGCAAACGTCGTCCGTAACAGGTAAAGAAGGGTGTGGAATAAACCTATGGTTAATCTGAACGATATTACAAACGTTCATTTTATCGGCATTGCCGGCGCCGGGATGCGGGCAATTGCCAATGTTTTCATTGAAAAAGGATACCATGTATCCGGTTCGGACCTCAAAGCCTCGCCGGTGACCGAACAGTTCGCCCAAAAGGGAGCCCGTATCTGCATCGGCCAGCGGCCGGAAAATCTGCAGGACGCCCAGGTCGTCGTCATTTCGTCGGCCATCCGCGACACCAACGTGGAACTGGCGGAAGCGCGCCGCCGCGGTATTCCTGTCATCCATCGGTCCGACGCCCTGGTCCACATCATGAGCTGGGGGAAGGGGATTTCCGTAGCCGGTGCCCACGGCAAGACGACGACATCGTCCATGCTGGGCCAGGTCTTCGAAGAATGTCATCAGGACCCGACCATCGTCATCGGCGGCGAAGTCGATTACCTGCATAGCAATTCCATCCTGGGGAAAGGCGACTATGTCATTGCGGAAGCCGATGAAAGCGATGGGACTTTCCTCAAGCAGAACCCTTATATTGCCGTCGTCACCAATATCGACGCCGACCATATGGACCATTACGGCTCGCTGGAAAATGTCATCGCCGCTTTCAAGCAGTTCATCCAGAAACTCGATCCGAAGGAAGGACTGGCTGTCTTGTGCTTTGAAAACGATAAGATCCGGGCCCTGGCTCCGCAGACGGAACGGCGTTACGTATCTTACGGCCTTGAACAGCCGGCGGACTATCAGGCGAAAGACCTTCATTACATCAAGGGCAAGCTCCATTTCTCCGTCTATAAGCACGGCCAAAAGATGGGGGACATGGTCCTCAGCGTACCGGGACGCCACAACGTCCTCAACGCCCTGGCGACGACAGCCGTCGCCGATGCCTGCGGTCTTCCTTTTGACGGCATCGTTTCGGCCATGAGCCATTTCCACGGTGCCAAACGGCGTTTCCAGACCAAAGGCTTCGCCGGTGATGTCTGGGTCGTCGATGATTACGCCCACCATCCGACGGAAATCAACGCGACATTGACGGCCGCCCGTGATATGGGGACACACCGCGTCGTCTGCCTCTTCCAGCCGCATCGCTATACGCGGACGAAACTGCTCCTCGACCAGTACGGCGGCGCCTTTGCCAAGGCCGATAAGCTCATCATCACCGACGTCTACAGTGCCGGCGAAGACCCTATCCCCGGCGTATCGGGGGAACTCATTGCCAAGAAGGTCAGGGAAACGACCGGCCAGGATGTCACCTATATCCCGCACAAGGAAGACTTAGTGGCTTATTTGAAAGAAAATTCCCGTCCCCTCGACCTGGTCATCACCATGGGGGCCGGAGATATTTATAAAGTCGGCGAAGCTTATCTCGCTGAAGCTAAAGAAATGGAGAAATAAGGAAATGGAAGACATGAAAGATAAAAAAATTGCCGTCGTCGTCGGCGGTCCTTCGACAGAAGCAGAAGTATCGCGCCGCACTGGGGCTGCCATTGCTGACGCTTTGACGAAAAAGGGATATCACATCGAAACGATCGAACTCGTACCGGAAGAATTCGCTAAGACCCTGACAGAAAAGGGCATCGACATCGTATTCAATGCCCTTCACGGCCGCTACGGTGAAGATGGCGTCATCCAGGGCTTGTGCGAAATGATGGGCCTTCCCTATACCGGTCCGGGCGTCATGGCCAGTGCCGTCGGCATGAACAAGGTCATGAGCAAGGCCGCTTTCCAGGGTGCCGGCATTGCCACAGCGCCTTTTGCCTACTATTTCGCCACCCAGGACCGCGAAGCCATCGCAGCTGACATCGAACAGCGCTTCGACCTGCCCGTCGTCATCAAATCGTCCGGCCAGGGATCGAGCATCGGCACGGTTATCGTCCAGCAGAAGGATGAACTCCGCCCGGCCCTGGAAGAAGCTTTCAAGTACAGCGCCTCTTTAGTCGCCGAAGCCTTCATCGACGGCGATGAATTCACAGTCGCCGTCATGGACGATGTCGCCTTCCCGGTCATCCAGATCGTGTCCAGTACGGGTAAGTACGACTTCTATTCCAAGTATGCGCCAGGCGTAGCCAAGCATCTCTGCCCGGCTCCGATTTCGCCGGAACTGACCAAGAAAATGCAGGACCTGGCCCTCAATGTCTTCCACCTGTGCCACTGCAGCGGTGTATCCCGCGTTGATATCATGACCGATAAGGAAGGCCATCCCTTCGTCCTGGAAATCAACACCGTGCCGGGGATGACGGCGACCAGCCTGGTCCCCGATGCCGCCCGGGCCATGGGCATGTCCTTTGAAGATTTGTGTGAAAAGATTTTGCTGGAAGCATCGGTAGGTAAGTTCTAATGGGAAAGAAATCATATCATACGGGGCAGCGACGGGTCGTGCTGCCTAACGATCCTCATGATGTGTTTATTCCTCCTCATCTTGAGAACGACCCGCTGAACGAGCCGGACCGGGAAGCCCAGGCTGCTAAAAAGGAAGCCCGGCGCCGCCGCAAGGCCCGTCAGGCTGCACGGCTGAAGAAGAAACGGGCCCATCAGAAAAAAGTCTGGGCCCGGCGCCGCCGCGTCGGCTGTATCTTTACGATTTTGGGCGTCTTCGTCATCTGGTTTTTCCTGCGCCTGGCGCCGGTATCTTTCGGGACGATCATCGTCGATGGCAACGAGAACATGTCCTTTAAAGACGTTTACCGGGCCTGCGGGGCCTATTCCTATGTCAATGTCGTCCAGTTGTCGACAGACGATGTGGAAGAACGGCTGAAGAAGGACCTTCGCATTGCCGATGCGACTGTGACGCGGGAATTCCCGGCGACGATCCACGTCACTCTGACGGAACGCAAGCCGGCAGCCGTCATTACGACGCTCTACGGCTTCGCCTATGTCGATAAGACCGGCCGGGTCATCGAACTGGGGCCGCAGATCAAAGGCGTGTCCCTGCCGATCATGACGGGCAAGAAAGTCGACAACCTGCTCTTAGGCGACACCGTGACGGACCCGACCCTTCATTCGGCCATGGTCTATCTCCAGAGCCTGCCGCCGGATATTCTCCAGAATATCGCTGAAATCAACGTCGGCAATCCCGAAAGTATCGTCGCTTACACGACGGATTCCATCCCCATCCATCTCGGCAGCGGTGACGAACCGGCAGAACGGGCTAAGCTGACGGAAACGCTGCTGGCCGAAGTCCAGGAAAATCATCTGGCCGTCCAATACATCGACACGGATGTGCGCTCGCCCCTTGTCAAGACGAAATAAGGCGCATAGGGCCTTGATTTTCAAAAACAGGTAGATAAATTTTCTAAGATAGTGTAAAATAATAAGGAATCCTACTGCACAGGGTGTGCGTTATAGAGTCTGAAGGAGGAAAATGCGATATGGCAGAGTTTGCAAACATAAAAGTAATAGGTGTCGGTGGCGGCGGTAACAACGCTGTCAACCGTATGATAGAAAGCGGCTTGCAGGGCGTCCAGTTCATTTCGGTCAACACGGAAGACCAGGTACTGGAAGTATCCAAAGCCGATGTCAAGATCCAGATCGGTGAAAAATTGACGCGCGGCCTCGGTGCCGGTGCCAACCCCCAGGTCGGCGAACAGGCTGCCCTGGAAAGCAAGGAAGAACTCGTCAAAGCCCTGCAGGGTGCCGACATGGTCTTCGTCACAGCCGGCATGGGCGGCGGTACCGGTACGGGTGCAGCTCCTATCGTTGCCGAATGTGCCAAGGAAATGGGAGCCCTCACGGTAGCTGTCGTTACCAAACCGTTCTCCTTTGAAGGGAAACGCCGTAAGGAAGTTGCTGATAAGGGTGCCGATTACTTGAAAGAAAAGGTCGATACCATCATCACCATCCCGAACGATAAATTGCTCCAGATCATCGACAAGAAGACGCCTCTCAAGGACGCATTCCTCGTCGCTGACGATGTCCTCCGCCAGGGCGTACAGGGCATTTCCGACTTGATTACGACGACAGGCCTCATCAACCTCGACTTCGCCGATGTCAAGACCATCATGTCCGACCAGGGCGAAGCTATCATGGGTATCGGCGTCGGCTCCGGTGAAAACCGTGCTGTCGAAGCTGTCGATGGCGCCATCCACAGCGCTCTTCTGGAAACGAGCATCGACGGTGCCCAGAGCATCTTGCTCAACGTTACCGGCGGCCCGGATATCAGCTTGTACGAAATCAACGAAGCAGCTGAAAAAGTGGCTGAAGCTGTCGATCCGGAAGCCAACATCATCTTTGGTTCCGTCATTGATCCGGACATGGAAGACTCCATCCGCATCACTGTCGTGGCTACAGGTTTTGGCAAAGAACCGTCTTCGATTCCCGCATTTGGCCAGGGTACTGGTACGGCAGCCAAACCCGGCGATACGAAAGATAATGCCGGCGGCGTAGAAATTCCTACGTGGATGAGATAATCAGCATGAAAAAAGCGGATCCCGGCGGACCCGCTTTTTTTTGAAAATACCGTCGCTAAGAAAGTTGGAGGAAGAAACATGAGATGCCCATTTTGCCAATGTGCAGATACAAAAGTAACGGATTCGCGGGCTACCGATGACGGCAAGGCCATCCGTCGCCGGCGCGAATGTCAGCAGTGCGGCCGCCGTTTCACGACTTATGAAATGGTCGAAGAAGTGCCGCTCATCGTCGTCAAGAAAGATGGCCGTCATGAATTATTCGACCGCAACAAATTATTGAACGGCCTGCTCCGGGCCTGCAACAAGCGGGAAGTCACGCGGCAGCAGCTGGAAGATATCGTCACCAAGGTCGAGCGCAACATCCGCAATACCCTGGCCCAGGAAGTGTCCAGTGAAAAAATAGGGGAAATGGTCCTCGGCGAGCTGCGCTCCGTTGACGAAGTGGCCTATATCCGCTTTGCTTCTGTATACCGCGAATTCGCCGATCTGGACAGTTTCATGGCCGAACTGCAGCATCTCATGGGCACGAAAGAAAAGAAATAAAAGACCGGAATCGAGGAACATTATGACAGAAAATTACATCGATCATTTTTTGAACCATGTCCTGCCGGAATTGCGCATCGCCGTCATCGGCGACATCATGGTCGACCGCTACGTGTTCGGCAAGGTAGAACGCATTTCGCCGGAAGCCCCGGTGCCTGTCAATAAAGTCGATCACATGACATCCGTCCTGGGCGGGGCTGCCAACGTGGCCTCGAACCTGGCCAATCTCGACTGCCACGTCTTCTTGGGCGGCCTTATCGGGGATGATGAAAACGCGGTCCTCCTGCACCAGCTGCTGGAAGAGGCCCATATCGACGGGGCGGGCCTGGTCGTACGGCCAGAGCATGCGACGACGACGAAAATGCGTATCCTCGGCGCCCGTCAGCAGATGGTACGCCTGGATTTTGAAGAAGTGACGCCCCTGGCTGTTACGGAAGAAGAAAAGCTCATGACCTGGCTGTACCATTGTGTGGCAGCCGGTCTGGATGGAATCATCTTGTCGGACTATAAGAAAGGTGTCCTCACCGAGTCCCTGGCCCAGAGCATCATCAAAGAAGCCAATCGGGCCGGGATTCCGGTCCTGGTCGACCCCAAGGGCAGTGATTGGACGAAATATAACGGCGCCGATTTCGTAACGCCGAACATGAAAGAACTCAGCGACTGCCTGGGCCGGCCTGTCGCTAATGAAGGGCAGGCTGTCGTAGCGGCTGCGGAAGTCCTGCACCAGCAGTATGATTTTGCCCATCTGATGGTGACCCGGTCGGAAAAGGGCATCACCGTCATCGGCAGGGACGGCAAGGTCTGGAACAATCCGGCGACGGCACGGGAAGTCTTCGACGTATCCGGTGCCGGCGATACCGTCGCGGCAGCCTTCTTGTCGGCTATTGCCGGCCACTTGTCGATCCGCACGAGCCTGCAGATCGCCAACGCCGCAGCCGGCATTGTCGTCACCAAAGTCGGGACCTACCCCATCCACCGCCACGAACTGCTCAAGCTGTGGCAGGAATGGCAGCCGTCCCACTGGCATCCTTATCAGGCGCTGAGCCGGGAAGATGCGGCTGAAAAGATACGCCAATGGCAGAAAAAAGGCGATACCGTCGTCTTTACCAATGGCTGCTTCGACATCCTGCACCGCGGCCATGTCCTCTATTTGCAGCAGGCAGCCATGCTGGGCCAGCACCTCGTCGTCGGCCTCAACTCCGATGCGTCCGTGCGGCGCCTGAAAGGGGAAACACGGCCCCTGGTCAAACAGGAAGACCGGGCCATCCTTTTGAGTGCCCTGGCCTGCGTCGATGAAGTGGTCATCTTCGAGGAAGATACACCGAAAGAACTTTTACAGGTCCTGCGCCCGGATATCCTGGTCAAAGGCGGCGATTACAAAGCCGATGAAGTCATCGGCCGGGAATCGGTAAAACGCGTCGAGATCATTTCCTTTGAAGACGGATATTCGACGACAGGCCTGATTCAGAAAATAGCTGATTTAGTAAAGAAGGGGAAACTATGAAAATTGTAACAGGTGGTGCCGGCTTTATCGGCAGCAATATCGTAAAACAGTTGAACAACCGGGGCATCAACGACATCCTCATCGTCGACGACCTGACGGACGGCCGCAAGTGCCGCAACCTCCAGGGCCTCGATTTCTTTGATTATATGGATTATGCCGACTTTGACGAACAGATGGCCGACGATACCTTTGATTGCGGCTACATCGATGTCGTCTTCCATGAAGGGGCCTGCTCGGATACGATGAACTACGACGGCCGCTATATGATGAAGAACAATTATGAAGGCAGCAAGAATCTCCTGCGCTACTGCATGCAGCGCAAGATTCCCTTCCTCTACGCTTCGTCGGCTTCGACCTATGGCAGCGGCAAGCACGGTTTCCGTGAAGATCCGGCCTGCGAACAGGCTCTGAATCCCTATGCCTATTCCAAGCTCCAGTTCGACCGCTTCGTCCGCCGCGTCCTGCCCCTGGCCAAGAGCCAGATCGTCGGCTTCCGCTATTTCAATGTCTTCGGCCCCCAGGAAAACCACAAGGACCGCATGGCTTCGCTCATCTTCCAGAAATACCATGAACTCCAGGAAAAAGGGAAGATCACCCTCTTTGAAGGGACGGCTGGTTATGAAAACGGCGGCCAGATCCGCGACTTCATCTACGTCAACGACGTCGTCAATGTCATTTTCTATTTTTGGGAACACCCGGAACTGTCGGGTATCTACAACTGCGGTACCGGCATCGGCCATACCTTCAATGAATTCGTTCAGGGCGTCATCGACTACTGCGGCAAAGGCCACATCGAATACGTTCCCTTCCCGGACATTCTCAAGGGCAAGTACCAGAGCTATACCCAGGCCGATACGACGAAGCTCATGGAAGCCGGCTATGACCGCGGCTTTACCCTGCTTCCGGAAGCCGTCAAGGAATACTGCAGCATCCTGGAAAAGAGCGGCGGGTATTACGAATGAGGAAGGCCGTCTTTTTCGACCGCGACGGCGTCCTCAATGTCGATAAATCTTACTTAGGCTTCATCAAGGATTTTGAATGGATGGACGGGGCCAAAGAGGCCCTGGCTTATTTGACGGAAGAAGGCTATGCCATCATCGTCGTCACCAACCAGAGCGGCGTCGCCCGCGGCTATTATACGGAAGACGACGTGAAAGTCCTCCATCGCTGGATGTGCCGGGAAGCGGCCAAAGCCGGCGGTATCATTACAGCCGTCTATTACTGCCCCTATCTCGAAGGGGCGCCGCTGAAAGCCTATGACAAGAAAAGCGACTGGCGCAAGCCGGAGCCGGGGATGGTCCTGCAGGCGGCGAAAGATTACGACATCGATTTGAAACGATCCTTCATGATCGGCGATATGCCCCGCGATGTAGAGTGCGGGCAGCGGGCCGGCATGGATGGTTATTTATTTACCGGCGGCAGGCTGGACGACTTCGTCCGGGCTATTGTCGCAGAAAGGAAGGGCCGTGAAAGCATATAAGAACATACTGGTCATCAAGATGAGCTCTCTCGGCGACGTCCTCCATGCCCTGCCGACGCTCTACGCCCTGCGCCAGAACTGCCCGGATGCCCGCATCGTCTGGGCCGTCCATGAACAGTTTGCGCCGGTCCTGCCGGGAAAGCCCTATATTGACGAGGTTATCTATATCGACAAGAAACGGCTGAAATCCCTGTCGTACTGGAAAGAACTGCGCCGGACGCTCCACGCCTGGCATTTCGATGTATCCTTTGACCTCCAGGGCCTGGCCAAGAGCGCTATCGTCGCCTTTTTGAGCGGTGCCAAAGAGCGCTATGGCTACTGGGAAATGCGTGAAGGCAGTTTCCTGGTCAGCAAGGGCCTCACCGGTCCCCATAAGTATGACCACGTCATCGAACGCTACCTCGATACGGTCCGCGTCCTCGGCGGCCGCGTCGATGCCATCGAATTCCCCTTGCCCGATATTACCGGCGAAAAGCAGGCCTGGCGCCAGCGCCTGGCGGCAGATGGCCTGACCGGTCCCTATGTGGCCATCGTACCCGGTGCCCGCTGGAACGTCAAGGAATGGCCTTTGACCCATTGGCAGTCCTTCCTGCAGCGGCTGACGGCTTCGGGAATGGCCGCCGTCCTTTTAGGCAGCGGCGACGATGTTGCCAAAGGGAAGGCCCTGAAGGCAGGGGATACATCAGGCCGTATCTTCGATTATACCGGCCGCACTGATTTACGGCAGCTCATGGCAGCCATTGCCGGGAGCATCCTCTATATCAGTGCCGATACGGGGCCTTTGCATATTGCAAATGCCTTGAAAAAAGAACTCATCGCCCTCTTTGGGCCGACGTGTCCCCAGCGGACCGGCCCTTACGGCGGAAACGACGACGCCTATATCCATATGGTCCTGTCGCCGACGTCCCAGGCGACACCGGAACGGCCTCTGGTCGATGATCCGGACTGCATGGCCCAGATTACGCCGGATGCATTGTGGCAGGTCTATGAAGGCGTCCTGAAGAAGGGGGAACTATGATTAATCTGCGCAACAAAAAAATAATCGTCACCTTTCTCATGCATCTAGGCGACCTCATCCTCATCACCCCGTTCCTGCAGGTCCTGCGCCGTCATGCCCAGGGCTCGGAAATCACCCTTGTCGTCGATGAGAAAGTGGCCGACGTCGTCCGCTATAATCCCAATATCGACCATTTGGTCACTGTCGATAAGAAGGGCAAGGACAACTCCGTCCGGGCCTTGTGGCGCATCGGGCGGCATTTGCACCAGCATCACTACGACATCCTCATCAATCTGCATCCCAATGAACGGACGTCCTTCCTGGCGGCCGTTATCCATGCCGAACAGTTCGTCGGCATGAGCCATTTCCTGGTACGTCCCTTGATGGACCGTTATACCCGCCTGGACCGCATCCATCTCCATGCAGCCGATATGTATATCAACGTCCTGGCCCAGTTGGGCATCGATGACTATCGCAGCGACGGCCTGCAGTTCTTCACCTGCAAGGCCTGGGATGACAAGGCGACGGAATTCTATCGTTCCCAGGGCGTCCACAACAGCGATGCCCTCATCGGTTTCAATATCGGCAGTGCCGTCCCGCAGAAGCGCTGGCCGGCCAAACGCTTTGCCGCCGTCGCCGACTATTTTGCCCGCCGCGGCTTCAAGTGCGTCTTCTTTGGCGGTCCCATGGATGAAGAGATGGTCAAAGAAGCGACATCCCAGATGGAATCGGACCCGATCATCGCCACGGGGAAATTCACCATCGGCGAACTGGCATCAGCTATCCGCTGCTGCTCGCTCTTCATCACCAACGACAGCGGCCCCATGCACGTCGCCGTCAGCCAGGGCGTTCCCCTGGTTGCCCTCTACGGGCCGAGCAATCCGAAACTTTACGGCCCCTATACGGACCGGGCCATCGTCCTGGAATCGACGAATCACTATGAAGTGGGCAAGAGCATGAAGCAAATCATCCGCGAAGGTAATTATAAAGGTATTTCGGTTATTCCCATGAGCCAGGTCATCGCCGCCGGCGAAGAACTCCTGAGCCGTTATTATGGAAGGAAATAACCCGTATTATATGGAGGTGGAAGGTTATGAAAAAACTTATTATTGCAGCGACCCTGGCCGCACTGGCTATGACTTCGGCTGCCATGGCAGCCCCGCTGCGGGATCCCCAGCCGGGTGACTTGAAGGCCAATGCCAACTACGGCTTCGACCAGAAAGAAGGCGGCCGCAGTGCCAAGAGCCGCCTCACCGGTGGCGATGTCACCTACGTATTGAACAACCATTGGGACATCCAGTACGTCAACAACTACACCAAAGGTGACAACGATAACAAGATTAACGAAAACTACCTTGTCGGCAATTACCGCCTTACGCCATACCTTTCGGCTTATGCCGGCGGCTCTTACGTCAAGACGCAAACCTACAATACGACGAAGTCTTATGGCTATCAGGTAGGCCTTAAAGGCCAGCTTCCCCTGGCGGCCCGCTGGCAGGGCTTTGCCTCGGTCGGCGTCGGCGATGACGTCAATACCTATGAAGTCGGTGTCGGCTATGACATCACGCCGAACTGGGATGCCCACGTAAAATATCGCAGCAGCAGCGTCGACGTCGATAACTATGACGACGATGTCAAAGGCTGGCAGGTCGGTATGGGCTATAAGTTCTGATATTGACAAGGGGCGGATCCGTCCCGTATAATGTACCAATGACATGTGCTGTGGTTGAAAGTCGATGTCAGTCGCAGACCAAGCGATCCACGTAAGGTATCCAAAGCGATACTGATCATAGTGCGGCCTAGAAGTAAGACCTGCCGCGGAAATACCGCGAGAGGGCTAGTAGTGGGGGACAGAAGTCTATGAGCGAACGTCCCGGCAGGCGAGTGTGGGGGTAAAGACCAGGTCAGGCATGTCAGGAAAGGGGCTGTCGCATATGCGACAGCCCCTTTCCAGTTTGATGTGAAATGTTTGATGTTTGATGTAGATGGGGCAAAATTAAAAAAAATCGCATCAAACGTCAAGCATCAAACCTCAAACTTCAAGAAGAACGTATCTCAACAGATGGTTCAGCCTTGCTTTGGGCAAGACAATGTATTTTTCGTTTGACGGATGATTGTTCGTATAGTAAAATGTAAGGGTATTTATGTTATTAGCCTAAGGAGTGGAATCGTAATGGAAAATGAACGATTAGAAAGAGAGATTCGCCGGAATCCGTTTGATACCTTTATGGATTTCCACGTCGAAAAGGCTGAGCCAGAGAGCACGATTCTCACTTTTGAGAATAAAGGCTCGAAATGGGATAATCCCAATGGTACCATGTATGGCGGCGTCCTTTATTCTATGGCCGACTCGGCGATGGAGGCTGCCTGCGCTGTCTGCGGCAAAGCCGTCCTCACCCTGGACCTGGGCATGAATTACCTGCGACCGGCCTTTGCCAATACGACAATCCGGGCCGAAGCCAGGGTCATCCACAACGGCCGTACGACAATGGTAGCCCTCTGTGATTTTTACGATAATGACCAGCGCTATTTAGCTCATGGCAAGGGCACCTTCTTTGTGACAGGGGCCTATGTCTTTGATGACGAAAGGGGGCATACGGATGAATGAAACAAAAGAGGCAGTGAGTCCGGAAGTGGAAGCACGGCTGCACCGTATGCTGGATAGTATTTATTCTCAGACACCTTATTTCCAGAGCATGCCCTGTACGGTGGAAAAGCTCGATGTCGGCCGCGTCCGCATCGGCTTCGATATCAGCCGTCATTCTTGTAATTACCGGGGCATTGCCTCCGGCGGTGTCCTGGCCGCTTTCTGCGATACCCTTATGGGTATGGCCAGCCGGACCCTGGGCTTTCAGGTGACGACGCTGGAAATCAACATGAACTATATCCGCAGTGTCAAAGGCGGAGAGCATATTACCGGCATCGGTCAGGTCATTCACCACGGCAGGAAGACTGTTGTCGTCGAATGTGAATGTTACGATGCCAGCGGCAATATTATCGTAAAAGGGCGGTCGTCTTTTTATATTTTGAAAAAACTCGATTGATAGGATAATCACGTAATTCTAGGGAAGGTTGGTTAATACAAGATGGATTTTGCTTATAACGACGAACAGAAAGAGATCATCAAGGTTGTCCGCGACTTGGTGGAAAAAGAAATCGTCCCCTACGCTTCGGAAATGGATGAAACGGGAAAGCTCCATGAAGGGCTCCTCGACAAATTGGCAGCCCAGGGCCTGCTGGGCGTCGCCATTCCGGAAGAATTCGGCGGTGCCGGCCTCGATGCTATCACCATTGCCGCTATTTATGAAGAATTAGGCAAAGGCTGTGCCGGCGTCGCTACGACGGTCGCTGCCAATGCCCTGGCCTCGTATCCCGTCATCATTGCCGGCAACGACGACCAGAAGAAACGCTATTTCGATATCATCAATGAAGATAACCTGGCTGCCTTCGCCCTGACCGAACCGGGAACCGGTTCCGATGCCGGCTCCGTTTCGACGCGGGCCATGAAGACCGAAGACGGCAAGGGCTATATCCTCAATGGTACGAAATGCTTCATCACCAACGGTGCTTTGGCTGAAGTCTTCGTCGTCTTCGCCAATACCCGCAAGAGCGGCGGCATCCGCGGATTGACAGCTTTCATCGTCCGCAAAGGGACGCCGGGCTTCACCGTTGGCAAAGCCGAAAATAAAATGGGAATCCGCGCTTCCAACACGACGGAACTCATCTTCCAGGACTGCTTCGTCCCTGTCGAAGACCGCCTCGGCCGCGAAGGCCATGGCTTCCGTATCGCCATGGATACCCTGGACGCTGCCCGTCCTTTCGTCGGCGCCGTTTCCGTCGGCATTGCCGAAGCGGCTTTCCGCGCCTGCTGCGAATATGCTAAAGTCCGCGTCCAGTTCGGCAAACCCATCGCTTCTTTTGAAATGGTCCAGGCCATGATCGCCGACATGGCCATGAAAGTCGAAGGAGCCCGTCTCCTCGTCCATCGCGCCTGCTGGATGAAAGACCAGGGCATGGACTTCAGCCGCGAAGCTGCCATTGCCAAATGCAACGCGTCCGACGTAGCCATGCAGGTCACGACCGATGCAGTCCAGGTCATGGGCGGCTATGGCTATATCAAGGAATATCCTGTCGAAAAATACATGCGTGACGCAAAAATCATGCAGATTTACGAAGGCACGAACCAAATTCAGCGTTTGGTTATTGCAAATAAGACACTTTACTGATACAATAGATAACAAACCCATAGAGGTATATTATGGCAATGATAAAGAGGGATGGAACTGACTCCGCCTACAGGGAATCGAGGCCGAAGATTGAGAGCCCGGTGCCGGACGTTCCATGCGTTCACTTTAGAGCCTCCTGTTGAACGGAGTAGGCAGGACGGGTGTTCCCGTTACAGGACAATCGAGAATCAAGTAGGGTGGTACCGCGAATCAGACTTTCGCCCCTTTAGGGGCGGAAGTCTATTTTTTTTGTACTCGCCAGTAGGAGGAAGAAAAATATGATCAGTGATAAGATCGAGGCCATTAAAGCGGCCGTCAATGAACAGCTCGCCAAGAGCGAACATCTTCAGGACGTACAAGATATCCGCGTCAAGTTCCTTGGGAAAAAAGGGGAACTGACAGCGATCATGAAGGAAATGAAGAACTTTTCCAAGGAAGAACGGCCGAAAATCGGCCAGCTCGTCAATACGGCCCGCAATGCCATTGAAGAACAGCTCAAGGCCAAGATGGAAGAAGTCAAGGCTCAGGAACTGGCTGCCAAGATCGAATCGGAAAAAATCGACATCACCCTGCCGGGCCGCAAACCGGTCATGGGTCATGAACATCCGCTCCATCAGACGCTGCGCCTCATGGAAGATTCCTTCCTGCGCATGGGATTTTCCATCGTCGAAGGGACAGATATCGAATCAGACTATTATAACTTCCAATGCCTGAACCTGCCGGAAGATCATCCGGCCCGGGATATGCAGGATTCCATGTACATTACGGATAATATCCTCCTGCGGACCCATACGTCGGGCATGCAGGCCCGGACCTTGCAGGCCCATAAGCCCAACGAACCGTTCAAGATTATCGCGCCGGGCAAGGTATACCGCTGCGACTACGATGCGACCCATTCGCCGGTCTTCCATCAGATGGAAGGCATGATCATCGACAAGGACATCCGCTTCTCCGATCTCAAAGGGATGCTGGAAGACTTCCTGCGCGATATCTTCGGCCCCCAGACGAAAGTCCGTTTCCGCGCCAGCTACTTCCCCTTCACGGAACCGAGCGCTGAAGTCGATATTTCCTGCGTCATGTGCGGCGGCAAAGGCTGCCGCGTCTGCTCTCACACGGGCTGGCTGGAAATCCTCGGCTGCGGCATGGTCAACCCCAGCGTCCTGCGACTGAACGGCTATGATCCCGATGTCGTTACCGGCTTTGCCTTCGGCATGGGCGTCGAACGCATTGCTATGCTGAAATACGGCATCGACGATTTGCGCTTATTCTATGAAAACGATATGCGGTTCTTGAACCAGTTCTAGGAGGGTATAATCATGAAAAGTTCTTTAACATGGATGCAGGATTATGTCGACGTCGACATGAATCAGGACCTGCAGGCATTTGCCGATAAATTGACCATCTCCGGTATCCCTGTCGAACAGGTGGAATATTGGGGGACAGAAGTCAAAAAAGTAAAGACCGGGAAGATCCTTCAGATCGACAAACATCCCGATGCCGATAAGCTCGTCGTCTGCCAGGTCGATATGGGCGATGAACAGCTCCAGATCGTCACGGCTGCGACCAACGTCCGCGTCGGCCAGATCGTTCCCGTCGCCGTCCACGGCGCTCATTTGCCGGGCGGCACGAAAATCAAGCGCTCGAAACTGCGCGGCGTCTTGTCTAACGGCATGTTCTGCTCGGCTCATGAATTCGGCTTCGATGACAGCCTGCTCTTGCCGGAAGAACGGGAAGGCATCTGGATCCTGCCGCCCGATACGCCCCTTGGCGTCGATGCTGCCGACTATCTCCAGGTCCGCGATGTCGTCTATGAATATGAATTGACGGCTAACCGCGCCGACTGCTTCTCCATGGTCGGCCTGTCCCGTGAATTCGCCGTCCTCAGCGGTAAAGAAGCCCGCTATCCGGAAATTTCCGTCAAAGAATGTGATACATCCATTGATGGCAAAGTCAAGGTATCCATCGACGACGACGAATTGTGCAGCCGCTATACGGCCCGCCTGCTCCTGAACGTCAAGATCGGCAAGTCGCCCCTGTGGATGCAGCAGCGCCTGCGTAAGTCCGGCGTCCGTCCCATCAACAATGTCGTCGATGCGACGAACTATACCATGATCGAACTGGGGATTCCCCTGCATGCCTACGACTACGATAAAGTTGCCGGCCATCACCTCATCGCCCGCCGGGCCAAGGCCGATGAAGCCATGAAGACCCTGGACGATGTAGACCGCAAATTGACGGACAATATGCTGGTCATCGCCGATGAAGAAAAAGCCTGCTGCATCGCCGGCATCATGGGCG
>CABMPA010000018.1 GCA_902388315.1 uncultured Megasphaera sp.
GGCTATCCTGATTTCAGGAGGAAACTTAAACAGCAACCTTCTCAAGAATCTCCCGCTTCTATAAGCGGGAGAGGTTCAATACAGTGTGCTGGCTCTGGATATTTAGTAAAATAGTAGTGAAGATAAATGCTTATGGATTTTTGGGTATGGAAAAAAAGGAGGTCATTATGCAAAAGAACTGGAAATCGGAACTTCTGGCAGGACTGTCCCTATGTGTGAAGGAGGAGCTATGAAAGGAAAGAATATCTGGAAGCAGCGGGCCTGTCTGTGTCTGCTGGCTTTTCTCACCGGCCTGCCCGGCCTGGCTGGGGCTTCCGGTAGAGACGAGGTCTATAATCCGAAATTGGACACCCTGTATGCCATGATCCAGGGGGGCAGCGGCTATGATTCCTTTGGAGAAGAACGGGATGACCTGATGGCCGTCTGGGAAGGCATACGGGAGATGACTCCGGCCCGGGGGCTGGAAGCGGTGACGTACCAGCTGCTGGACTGCAACGGAGATGGGAAGCCGGAACTGTTGACCGGTCAGGACAACCGGATCACCAATCTGTTTACTATCCGGGACGGCCGGATTTACCGGGTGTTCAGTGGCTTTTACCGAAACGCCTGGTATTATCTGGGCAACGGACGGTTCCTGAACCAGGGGTCCGGGGGCACCGGTCTTACCATACTGGGAGAGTACCATCTGGACAGGAACGGGAAGCTGGTGTGCGAAAACTATTATTTCACCCACTGGGATCCGGCTATGGAAAAAGAGGAAGTATACTGGAATACCGTGGGAGTCCCGGACCGGGCCCGGTCGAAGAAACTGGCCATGAATCCGGCTCAGTTCCAGGAACTCCAGAAAAAACGGAAGGACAAGGTGGAAAAGCTGTCCTGGCAGTCCCTGGCCCGATACGGCCAAGGGAGGGTGATACTGTCCCTGTCCCAGTCCGGTGAGGGGGGAGCCCCCCTGCTGGTGGTGATCCCCGGAGAGCCGCTGGAGGATGTGCACCTGCTCACCCTCCAGGCGGTGGATGTCAGTGACAGCGGTCAGGTTACCTGGCAGGTGGAAAAAGACGAACCCCTAGGGAAGCTGGAAGCGGGTACCCGGTACCATTTCTCCCTGGCCCTGGAAGGGACGGCCCGGGTTACGGCCCTTTCCTATTACGACCGGGCAGGCTATCACCGGAAGATTCTCCGGATCAGTGGAGAAGACGGGAGTCTGTTTTTTAATTAATTAAACGTTTGACACTTTACATATTTAATTTAAAATGGTATAATTCCTAGTATATTAAATATAAAGCATGTGGTTACTTGCTTTTTGTGAGTGTTTTGGGGCGCTGCCTTCATAAAGGGGGAGTTTGTATGGATGTCGGTATGATTTTGAAGGATGTCAATAATTTCGTCTGGGGGCCGATTATGCTGGCCTTTCTGGTCGGGACAGGCATTTTCCTGACGATCCGCCTGAAATTCCTTCCTTGGCGAAACCTGCACTATTCCATCATGATGATTTTCCGTAACGGCAAACATGCCGGCGATATTTCGCCGTTCCAGTCGCTCATGACGGCCCTGGCGGCTACCGTCGGCACGGGCAACATCGTCGGCGTCGCCACGGCCATGGTCCTGGGGGGACCGGGCGCCCTGGTCTGGATGTGGATCAGCGCCTGCTTCGGCCTTTCGACGAAATACGGTGAATCGGTCCTGGCCGTCAAATACCGTGAAACGAACAGTGTCGGCGAAATGTGCGGCGGCCCGATGTATGCCATGAAGAACGGCATCAAGAACAAGGTCTGCGGTCACACCCTGGCCTGGCTTTTCGCCTTCTTTGCCGTCTGCGCGTCCTTTGGCATCGGCAATATGACCCAGGCCAATTCCATTTCGGCAGCCCTCTTTACGAGCTATGCCATCCCGACGTATCTCGTCGGCGCCGTCATCACCGTCCTGTCCCTGGCTATTTTCCTGCGGGGCATCAAGGGCATCGGCCGCGTATCGAGTGTCGTCGTCCCCTTTATGGCGGCTTTCTATTTCGTCGCTTCCATCATCGTCATCGTCGTCAACTGGGCCGCTGTACCGGCTGGCGTGGCTGAAATGTTCCGCATGGCCTTTTCCTTCGATTCTGTCGCCGGCGGCCTCGGCGGTACCGTCGTCGCTTCGACTCTCCAGGCCATGCGCTGGGGCGTCGCCCGCGGTGTCTTCTCCAATGAAGCCGGCCTCGGCTCGGCTCCGATTGCCGCTGCAGCAGCCCGTACGGACCATCCGTCCCGCCAGGGCTACATCAACATGACCGGTACCTTCTTCGATACCATGATCATCTGTATGCTCACCGGCCTGGTCATCGCGTCATCCGGGACGCTGGGGACCATCGACCCGTCGACGGGGAAACTCGTCACTGGCGCACAGCTGACCATCCTGGCCTTTAGTTCCGTCTTTGGCGAATACGGCAAGCTCATCGTGTCCATCGCCCTGGCCTTGTTCGCCTTCTCGACCATCCTGGGCTGGGAATATTATGGCGAAAAAGCCCTGGAATACCTGGTCAAAGCCCGGACCGTCATCGTCGGCTACCGCATTCTTTTCAGCCTCATCACCTTCGTCGGCGCTACGACGACGCTGGACATGGTCTGGAATTTCTCCGATACCATGAACGGCTTGATGATCATTCCGAACCTCATCTGCCTCATCTGGCTGAATAAGGATATTGCCCAGGAATGTTTCGAGTTCCAGGAAAAAGTCGTCGTCCGCGAAAAGAAGGGCGAAGAAGTCGACTACGAAGAATTGACAGCTCATTAGGCTTTGCAAGTCCACCCTTTCCTTGTATAATGAAAGTATAGATTTCCATTACAGGGGAAGGGTGATTTTTATGAACATGAAGAAAAAAATAGCCGCTGCCTGTGTCACCGCCATGGCGGCGTTCTCGCTGCCCATGGGCATCGTGCCGGTCCAGCCGGTCCAGGCTGATCTCATTACCGATGTCATCGGCGGCCTCCAGGTGAAGTCAGCCCTGAGCAGGCAGATCAAGCACTACGACACGACGAAGGAAGGGCAGAACGAGATTTACCAGTCTGTCACCAAGCGGACCGGCGTTCTCGATAATGAGTATTATAATGAACGCCTGGCATCCATCATGAACCGCCTCAGCACCAGTATCGCCCAGACGGACCCTAGCATCAAGACCTTGCCCTACCGCTGGTACGTCAGCCCGGATACGACGTTCAATGCGGCCTGCACCATGGGCCATGTCATGATCGTCAACAAGGGCATGTTCGACCTGGTCAGTAATGATGATGAAATCGCCGTCGTCTTAGGCCATGAAATGGGGCACGGCCAGAAACACCACGTCGCCAATTCGACGCAGAAGAAGGTCAATGTTGAAATCGGCAAGATGGTCCTGGCCGATACGATCGGCGGATCGGGCCTGAACAACCTCATCCTCAATACGGTCAGCAACCAGATCGAGACGGTCCACATCGACCGGGCCGCCGAATGGGAAGCGGATAACCTGTCCTTCGGCTATATCACCCGGGCCGGTTACAATCCCGGCGCGACGGCCGCCATCTGGCAGCGGGTCATGGAAAAATACGGCGACAACAAGAGCGATTTCGTCGGTGAAATCTTCTCGCCGTCGGACCATCCGTCTCATCAGGAACGGCGCGACAGCTATGCCAACAAGCTCTATGAAATGAGTGGCAAACACGCCAGCGTCAAAGATGGTACGGTCTATGTCAATGGCAAGAAATTCATCAAGCCCGCTGCTACATCCAGCATGAGCAGCAGTGAACGGTCTTATTTCGTCCTGGGCAACCTGGCCGCCGCTTATCAGAACGGCCACAGCAAGCAGCAGGCCACGGCGTCCGGCGGTACCCTCTACTTAGGGCCGCAGAACATCATGACGCCTGTCAACGGTGACCCGTCGGCGGAAGAACTGGCAGCGCAGCTCAATAAAATTAAATAATGACTGAAACGAATAGTAAAGGGCGGAATCGCCAGTTACTATGTATATTTTATATCTATCACCTGTAGTAAAATACAGGTGATTTTTTTTGAAAATAAGCTATCCTATAGGTAAGAAAAGAAATTTACAAGAAATGTTACGAAAAGGAGGGAGTCTTATGGGTTTGATTAAAGCGGCAATGGGAGCAGCCGGCGGTGTCCTGGCCGACCAGTGGAAGGAATTTTTCTATTGTGACAGTATGCCCCCTGACGTTCTCATGATGAAAGGACAGAAGCGGACGAGTTCGCGTGGCCGCAGTTCCAACACGAGCGGTGAAGACAATATCATTTCCAACGGCTCGAAGATCGCCGTCAACAACGGCCAGTGCATGATGATCGTCGAATCGGGCAAGGTCGTCGACGTCTGCAATGAACCGGGCGAATATATCTACGATATGTCGACGGAACCGTCTATCTTTACGGGCGGCCTCGAACAGGGGCTCCGGGATATGTGGGGCCAGATGAAGGAACGCTTCACCTTTGGCGGCGATACCGGCAAGGACCAGCGGGTCTATTATTTCAACATGAAAGAGCTCATCGGCAACAAGTACGGCACGCCACAGGAAGTCCCGTTCAAGATGAAAGACCCCGATACGGGCCAGATCCTCTTGATCCGCCTGCGCTGTTTCGGTGAATACAGCTATCACATCGTCGACCCGGTCCTGTTCTATACTAACGTGGCGAGCAACGTCGCCGACCGTTATGAACGCAGCCAGATCGACAGTCAGTTGAAATCGGAACTGCTCAATGCCCTGCAGCCGGCCTTTGCCAAGCTCAGCGCCCAGCGCATCGACTACGTCGAACTGCCGGGGCGGACCTTTGAAATCGCCGACGCCCTGAATGAGGTCCTGTCTAAACGCTGGCGGGAACTGCGCGGCTTGGAAATCGTATCCTTTGGCATCAACAGCATCAAGGCCAATGAAGAAGATGAAGCGAAGATCCAGAAAGTCCAGATGGGCAAGACCCTGTCGGACCCGTCATTGGCCATGGGTGCCATGGCCGATGCCACCAGCGATTCCTTGCGCATGGCGGCCCAGAATGAAAGCGGTGGCGGCGCGGCGTTCGGCTTCATGAACATGAATATGGCCGGCCATGCCGGTGCCGGCATGTATCAGCAGATGGCTCAGCAGCAAGATATGATGGCCCGACAGCAACTCGAAGCCGAAGTGGCCCGCCTGAAGGAAGAAGCGGCACGCTCAGCAGCTGCGCAGGCAGGCGGAGCCGCTGCCGGTACGACGGCGGGAAGCTGGTCCTGCCCGCAGTGCGGCACGGCCAATCAGGGCAAGTTCTGCCTCAACTGCGGCACGAAGAAACCGGAACCTAAGCCGGCAGATACGTGGGACTGTGACTGCGGCCAGACGGGCAATACGGGAAAATTCTGCATGAACTGCGGCAAGGCCAAGCCCGACAAGAAAGAGGCGGAAGCGGGATGGACCTGTCCCCAGTGCGGCGCTGTCAATCAGGGCAAGTTCTGTATGGAATGTGGAACGAAGAAACCGGCCGACGCACCGCTCTTCAAGTGTGATAAGTGCGGCTGGCAGCCTCCGGATCCGCATCATCCGCCGAAATTCTGCCCGCAGTGCGGCGATCCTTTCGACGAACACGATAGCCAGTAAGCTGCAAGAAATGAGGTGAGTCTATGGCTCAGACAACCGTGGCCTATAAATGCCCGAACTGTGGCGGCCCCCTGGCCTTTGCGCCGGGGTCCGAAAAAGTAACCTGTCCGTACTGTGATACGGAATTTGAAGTCGCCAAGATCGAGGAACTCTATGCCAAACAGGAAAGGATGGCTGCCGAAGCCCAGGCGGCGAAAGAAGCCAAGTGGGATACGGCTGATGCCGGCAGTGCATGGGGCGAAGACGAAGCGGCTCAGATGAAAGTATTTACCTGCTCGTCCTGTGGGGCCGAAATCGTCAGCGATGGCAATACCATGGCGACGGAATGTTGCTATTGCGGCAATCCGACCATGCTTCCCAGCCGTTTTTCGGGGATGCTCAAGCCGGATTTCGTCATTCCTTTTAAAAAGACGAAAGACGAAGCCGTAGCGGCTTTGAAAGAGTTCTATAAGGGCAGGCGCCTCCTGCCCAAGGCCTTTACGGCCAATAACCGCGTCGAAGCCATCCAGGCCATGTACGTGCCTTTCTGGCTCTTCGATTCTGACGTGACGGCGTCGGCCGAATTCCGGGCCGAAAGCGATACGGTCTATGACACGAGTGACGAAACGGTGACCGAGACCAGCGTCTACCGTTGCGACCGCAAGGGGACCATGCGTTTCCAGCGTATCCCCGTCGACGGCAGCCAGAAGATGGACGACACCTATATGGAAAGCATCGAGCCCTATGATTATGGTGAAATGACGGCCTTTAACAGTGCCTATCTGACAGGGTATTTGGCGGATAAATACGACGTCGATGCCGAAGCCGCCGTACCCCGGGCCGACGAACGGGTGCGCCAGAGCGCCCTCGGCGTCCTCGAAGATTCCGTCGAAGGCTATGACCGGGTAGAGCTCAAAGACGATGTCATCAGCAAAGACGAAGGGGCTGTGTCCTATGCCATGGCGCCGGTGTGGATCCTGACGACGCGTTACCAGGACCAGCCGTATACGTTCATGATGAACGGCCAGACCGGCAAGATGGTCGGCAGCCTGCCTTATGATAAGGCCAAGGCCAACCTGTATTGGGCAGGCAGTGCCCTGATCTTGACGACGGTGTTCTACTTCATCGTCAAGTGGTTCTTATAAGGAGGGATAGCCATGAAAGGATATGTAACCAAGAGCCTGCTATTCCTGGCCTGTCTGTTCTTCCTGACTCTGAACGCCCTGGCCGCCAATCCGTCCAGCCTGGCTGACGGGGCCCAGCTCCTGAAGGGCAGTGAACGCATTGCCGTCATGAATGAAATCGGCAGCATCGAAAAGAAATATGGCGTGCGCCTGGCCGTCGTCACGGTAAAGACGACGAATAACGTAAAGATAGGCGACTATGCCAATCAGCTCCTGGACAGCACCTATAAGGACGGGAAGAACGGCAATATGGTCCTGGTCCTGGCTATGGATACGCGGGACTATTACGTAGCTACCGATAAGGCCATGCGCCAGCGCATCAGCGATAAAGGCAGCCTTCCCGTCTTGGAAGAGAAATTCCTGCCCCTGCTGAAAGAAAAGAAATATGCCGACGCTTTCAAAGCCTATGCCTTGGAGTCCGGTGAACTGCTGGCCTATTATGAAGCCAATGGCAAGGCCTACGATCCGCATGACCCGTTCAGTCTGACCGCCCTGGCCATCGCCCTGGTCCTCGGTATCGGCGGCGGCTTCCTCATCCGGCGCTATCTCATCAGCACGATGAGCAATGTAGCACCGGCCCTGGCGGCAGCAGCCTACCTCGATGAGGACAGCTTCGACCTCACGGAAAAAGAAGATACCTTCCTGTTCATGAATGTATCCCGCGTAGCCAAGGCGAAAAAATCGGAGCGGAACGACTGTACTGACGATAATCACGGCGGTGGCGGCGGGAAGTTTTAAGGAGGGCTCGTTATGAGATATGGGAAACGAATACAGCTCCTGCTGATGGCAGCCTGCCTGATCGGCAGCAGTGCCTTAGCCTGTGGGGCAGGACCTCAGTCCGTGCGCCTGGAGTCTGATGAGGCCCAGCAGATTCACGTTTTTACGCAATACTGGGATACCATTTACCCCATGGACGGGAACCGGTTAAAGGAATTTGCCGTCACCGACCTCGACGGCAACGGCCTGCTGGAAATCCTGACGCGGGCCCGGAAAGGAAAAACCGTTCCCCTAGTCTATGAAGTGAACCCGCAGCGCCAGGGCCTGACCTTGAAAAGCAGGCAATGGTATTACCGGCACGTTTTCCAGCATGATATCGCCTGGTTCGTCATGCATCCTGAAACGGCGGCCGGTCCCTGGGTGGGCCGTACAGACATCGTCGAAATGATGCTTCAGGACAGCTATGACATTTATGCAGGCCGTAAGAGTGCGTTTGGTTAGGACTGATTATTAATGGAATCAAACGGATTTCTACGAAAGGCATCACGGTCTATGTATTGAAGGTCTATTAAGAAGGAGGGAATCGGATGGCTTTTGGCAGAAAATACTGGTTGGTCCTGGCCCTCTGCCTGGCCCTGCAGGGTTCGGGCCAGGTCCGTGCCGATCTCGTCGTCTTGCATACCAACGACGTTCACTGTGGCGTGGAAAATCAGCTGGGCTATGCCAACATTGCCCAGTACAAAAAGGACTTGATGAAGCATCCTGGCGATACGGTGCAGCTCGTCGATGCTGGCGATGCCATCCAGGGCGAACCCCTGGGCAGTCTGACCCGGGGACAGGCCATTATCGACATCATGAATGTCGCTGGCTATGATTTCGCCATTCCCGGCAACCACGAATTCGACTACGGCATGGCGCGTTTCCTGGAACTGGCTCCGCAGCTGAACGGCGGCTATTACAGCTGTAACCTGGTGGATCTGCGGACGGGGAAAACGGTCTTCCCACCGTATAAGATGGTGACTTATGACGGCGGGAAAAAAGCGGCCCTTATCGGCGTGACGACACCGCAGACCTTGATTTCCTCGACGCCCCGCTACTTCCAGGACGATAAGGGACAGTTCATCTACGGCTTTTCCGAAGATGCGACGGGAGAGAAACTCTATGAACAGGTCCAAAAGGCCATCGACCAGGCTTGGGACGAAGGGGCCAGGACGATTATCCTGGTCACTCACCTGGGACAGAATGGGTCGCTCCCGGTCTGGAGCAGCGAGGCCCTGGCTGCGCATACGCAGAAAGTGGCAGCCATCATCGATGGTCATTCCCATGAACGCTATGAACAACTGGTCAAGAACCGCAAAGGCCAGCCCGTCCTCATTGCCCAGACGGGAACGAAATTCCAGTCCGTCGGCAAGTTGGTCATCGACGACTACGGCCACGTGCGGGGCGAATTAGTGACCCGGCTGGACGGGGCCGATGCGGCGACGGAAGCCGTCGTACAGCGCGGAATGGCTGTCGTCCGGGAACAGCTCCAGCGGCCGGTCGCCACGCTGCCTGTGGATTTCGTGACCGACATCGGGGGACAGCGGCGCGTCCGTAACGGAGAAACGAATCTGGCCGATTTAGCCGTCGATGCCATTCGTTACCGGCTGCATACCGATGTGGCTGTCCTGAACGGCGGCTCCTTCCGGGCCCCGCTGCCAGCCGGCGTCGTGACCTATGAATCGCTATACCGCGTCTTTCCATTTTCCAATCAGCTCGTCGTCTGCAGCGTAACCGGCCGGCAGCTCCTCGATGCCCTGGAAATGGGGGCTTCGCGGTATCCTCAGGAATTTGGCGGATTGTTACAGGTGTCCGGCCTGACCTACCGCATCGATCCGGATATTCCCAGCCCCGTCGTCCTCGACGATAAAGGCCGCTTCGTCAAAGTGGCCGGCCCGCGGCGGGTCAAAGACGTCAAGGTCAACGGCAGGGCCATCGAGGCCGATGAAGACTACCGCGTCGGCGGTACGGCTTACGTCCTCCGCAACGGCGGCGACGGCCAGACCAGCCTGCAAGGCGGTATCCTGCTGGAAGATACGGGATTATCCGATGTCGACGCCCTGGCGGATTATCTCCGCCAGCAGGAAGACACACTGGCTGCTGACTATGGGAACCCGGCCGGACAGGGACGGATTACCATCGGCACATAAGGCGGCTGGGTGCCGGCTATAGAAAAGGAGGTATTTTCGATGAATCAGATGATGACAAAACGGCTTCTTTCGCTAGTGGCAGCAGGCCTCGTTTTCGCCGCCTCCCTGGCCGGATGTGGCAGTAACGCGCCGGAATCACCGAAAGCGGATGCCGTAAAGATGGAAGCTATCCAGACACTGAAACTGGCTGGCAAAGACGTACCTCTCTATGAATTGACGGGCACCGAGATGCCTCACTTCGTCAATTCTCGCCTGGCCGTAACAGCCGATGCAGTCTATGCTCCGACTCAGGAGAAGGGGGAAAACGAGGCTCATCTCTGGAAATTCCCGATGAAGGGCGACAAGCTTTCAGCCGGACAAGAAATCGGTCTGATGAAACGGTCCTGGTTGACGACGAACGGCCAGAACGTCTATTTTTGTCAGGGCGATCATGTCCAAGGCATCTATGACGGTTCGGCTGTTATCCAGGCGGCCTTGAGCAGCAACCGGGAAGGCTCCGTCGAGGCTGTCTACGGTAATGATACGGCCTATTTCCATCGCTCTGGGGCCAGTGCGACTGCCGGCATCACGCGGGCTACGCTCACGAAAGACGGTTTTTCGAATCCCAAACTGCTGCTGGCCACCTTTGGGTATATGGACCAGCGCAAGGCTGCTAAAGACGAAGTCTCTCCCAAGCTGATTGCGGCCGATGCAGACGGCTTCTATATGCAGTGGACGGCCCGTCATGGTTCCAACAATGGCACGGGATGGACGAACCCGGTTTATGCCTTTGACCCGGACGGCAAGGAACTGCGTTCCTTTGAAGTGAATACGGGCCTGGCTGAAGGGATGCAGCAAGCTTCCGCCAGCGGCCCCATCGTAGTGACTCAGGATTATGTCGGGTTTACCGGACGGGGCCTGTTCCGCATTTTCAATAAAAAGACCGGTGCCGCTGTCGGGGATATTACCTATCAGATAGACGGCCAGATTTACACGCCCGATGCTATCGCAACGGACGGAACGAACCACGTCTATTTCACCATTTACAACCATAAGCAGAAAGTCCAGCATCTCTATCGCATGGATCTGCCTTGAATGTAAGGGGGGCTGTCTCATTCATGGGCAGCCCTTTTTTTGTTGTTTTTTCATCTGTCATGACAATTGAATTATAGAATCATGTCATGTGTCATGACAGATTCGCAAAAGGCAATGATGCGGCTTCAAACACGTTGGTAATTGCAAAATATACTTAATAAACCTGTAATAAATTACAGTGCGCTGCCCTTGGCCTTTTAATATAATGAAATTAAGAAAATAACTTAAAAAATATAATCTAAAAGCAAAGGAGGCGTACATCATGAAGAGACGTCATCATCGCAAATCATCCCAGGCCAAAGTAACTTTAGCCGTATTGGCCCTGTGTGGTATGACTGCTTTTTGGGGCAGTGCTGTCTGGGCCGCTGACGCCGGACAGGACGCGGCTCCCGTCCAGGACGGCATCCATTATTTCAGTGTCAATCCTGAAAATGGGAACCGAGATAAGAATTACGATAATGACGGCGCTGTCGGGACCGATTCCCTGGCTGTCGGTGCCGGAGCCTATGCATACGGGACCATGGGGGCCACGGCCTTGGGCAACGATGCTGTAGCTGACGGCGAACGGGCCCTGGCCATCGGAAATGGCTCTAAAGCGACAGGGCTCGATGCCATCGCCATCGGCACCGGGCCTCAGGGCGAAGCTACCGGGACCAATGCCATCGCCATTGGCGAACAGAGCCATGCCCGAGGTGAATATACGACGACTGTAGGCAGTTATTCCGAAGCCACTGCCGAAGGGGCAGTGGCCTTGGGCCAGCAGGCCAAGAGCAAAGGCGCGTACAGTACCAGCATCGGCATCATGGCTAATGGCATGTATGAAGGCGGAACGGCCGCTGACCATTCCACGGCCGTAGGGGCCTATTCTGAATCTTCCGGACTGGCTTCCACAGCCCTGGGGGGCTTCAGCAAAGCTACTGAGAAATTTGCGACGGCCTTGGGTTATGGCAGCGAAGCCGGCCTCCGGGGAACGGCAGTAGGCGCTGCCAGCCAGGTTTCCGCAGAAGGGGGAACGGCCGTAGGTCTCTTGAGCAGCGCTTCTGTCTACGGTTCCGTAGCCCTGGGCATGAATTCCGTAGCCGACCGGGAAGCGGGCTGGCAGGGATACCATCCCGTATATGGCCAAATGGTCGATATGTCTCCTACTTGGACGGCCTCGTGGGGCGCCGTGTCCGTAGGAGCTGGACCTTCTCAGGATGAAAACGGCAGGCTGATTCCCCAGCGGACCCGGCAGATCATCAACCTGGCCGCCGGCACGGCAGATACGGATGCCGTGAACGTAGCCCAGCTGAAGGAAGCCATGAGCGATGCCCGGGTTTCCATCCATGCCGGCGAAGGCATCATCGTGGAGAAATTAGGATCGGAATACACCATCAAAGCCAATCTGAACGGATTGAGCAATATTCATGGGGAAGTCCAGATTCTGTCTAATCCGGAAGAATTTCCATATGATCCGGCTCAGCCGGAAGTATCTCCAGACCAGCCCAGACTGGCACCTAGGCTGAAGTTGGCCCGTGCCGCAGCGGAACCGGAAAGGGACATCGGCGATCCTGTTCATATAGCCTATGTGGCCAATGAAGTGAAGTTTGCCACTGACGACAGAAATACGGCTCAGCTCAATGACGGAGGGACCGTCAATGTACTGGGCGGAGACAACATCCATACGGCTTCCAGCTCCACCACGGACGCCAACGGCCGGACCGTGGACAAGATCCTCATCAACCTGGACAAGAATATTACCGTCGATAGCGTCCAAATTTCCCGGGACGGACCGAAACTGGATGGAACCGGACTCAATATGGCCAATCAGTCCATCACCCAGCTGGCACCGGGAGAACTTTCTGAAACGTCTACGGATGCAGTGAATGGCAGTCAGCTCTACGCCACCAACCAGATGGTTCAGGAAAACCAGCAGAACATCACCCAGCTCGGAAATTCTCTGAACAAACTGGATAACCGCATCAACCGTGTCGGCGCCGGTGCAGCTGCTTTGGCAGCCCTCCATCCGCTGGATTTCGACCCCGACGACAAGTGGGACTTCGCAGCCGGTTACGGCAACTATCGCGGCGCCAATGCAGCGGCCGTTGGCCTCTACTACCGGCCCAATGAAGACACCATGTTCAGTGTCGGTGGCAGCTTTGGTGGCGGTGAAAACATGATCAATGCCGGTATCAGCCTGAAAATCGGCGGCGGCAGCCATGTTTCGAATTCCCGCGTAGCTATGGCCAAAGAAATCCGCGACCTGCGGCAGGCTTTGGCAGACCAGGCTGCTGAAATCGCCCAGCTCAAGGCGATGCATCATCTGGCTATTGATCCCAATAAGAGCCTGCTCTTCCCCGATGTAGCCGATAACCACTGGGCTTACGAATATGTCACGAAACTGGCTGGCAACGGTATCCTCGAAGGCTATCCCGATGGCTTGTTCAAGGGCAATCAGATGATGACCCGTTACGAATTCGCAGCCATCGTCTACCGCCTGATGGAAAAAGGACTCGGCCATACGGATCCGGAAATGAACCGCCTGGCCCGTGAATTCAGCAATGAACTGTCCTATATCCGCATCGACACCATCCATCAGGATAAAGACGGCACGCCGACGGTACAGCGTGTCCGCGTGAAGAAATAGGGACGAATTGGTTTGTAGTACAGAGAGTTTGTAGAAGGTGACTTAAAATTTTTACCCATCCACTAAAAACTGCAAACTTAATACGCAAAAGGCGCTGTCTTCGTGCGACAGTGCCTTTTGTCTATTCAGCTGTATACCCCTTATGTTATAATTAAAAAAAGAAGGGCAGCAGACGGGAAGGCAGGTGACGGTTATGGGGAAATGGGTGAGGCTGCTGTGGCTTGGCTGTTTATGGTGGCTCCTGGCGCTTTCGGTGGTTCCAGGGGCGGCTATTTTCTATGAGGCTGGCGGCAGTGCAGCTTATGGACGGCTCCTGGCGGACCGTACTGGTCAGGAGGTGCGCTCTTTTACGGCGTCGCAGTTATGGCTCCGGCTGCCTGAAGAAGAGACCCTGGCTGTCGAAGCCTATGATGTCCAGGCTGCCGTGCTTCAGGAGAACCACCTTGTCCCTTATTACTGGTATCCCCACTATACGGCGACGGTCGTCCTGGCCGTAGCTGATGACTGTCCTTTTCCGATAACGGGCTGGCAGAGCCTGGCTTCGGCACCGGTATCGCTGGCCCTGATGGGCGATGCACCGGCTCGGATTTTTTTTGTCCAGGCCATCAGCTATGGCTTGGATAGGGACGTATCCGGCCAGGCCGGCATCGAACTGCTGCGGCGCTTCCAGGATGACGGCCATTTGCAGATGGACCTGGGGGACGCCTTTCCTCTGGCCGATGTCTATATCCTCTATGATTATCAGGCCCGGCAGTGGCAGCACCGGGGGGCTCCGATTCATCTGGTGGTTCCCGAAGAAGGGACGCTGGCTTTTCGTAAAGGCCTTGTATCAAAACAGCCCCTGGAACTCAATAATCTAAAGTTATCGGAAGCCATGAGGACCAGCCAATACACCACTACCCCGCCACCCCAAGCCACGTTCATTTCTAACATTTCCGATACCGAAACCTTTCTGCAAGCCAGTGAAGATATTCCCCGGCAAATCAAGTATCGCGTCCTCAAGGTGTACAAGAAGAATATCTTGACGGGCATCAATCATATGGTCTGGTATCTGGGAACCTTGTTCTTCGTCATCCTCTGGGGCTGCCGCCTGCGGCGTCAGGTCTTGCAGACTCAGGTCCGCCAGGCCTATCTCGGCGTCATCATTACGCTCCGTGCCTGGGTCTTGCTGCGCGGTATCAAATTGAGCCTGCCCGATTTTTGGCATGACGGGATCCGCTGGATCTGGTACAGCTACTATCTCTTTTTTTGTATCTTGATTTCCCTCTTGGTATGGATCGGCTATACCGCGTCTCACAACCATCTGAACCGGCCCTGTCCGGGCTGGCTGAAGGGGATTTTTGCCGGGAACCTCATCCTGGCCGCGGCGGTTATGACCAATGATTTCCATCAGCTGGCCTTTACGCTGCCGGCAGACCTGGCTGTAGCCGACAGCCGGCATGGCTATGGCCCATTGTATTTTATCCTGGCCATCACTTATAATGTCGAACTCCTGGCCGTCAACGCCGGGCTCTGCTATGCATCCCTGCGCCAGCAGGTCAGCCATCTCCGCTGGCTGTTCCTGCCGCTGGCCTGTACCCTGGGGTACGAGGCTTACCTTGTCGGCTATGTTTTGGGAATTCCCTGGTGCCGTTTGTCTGAAATCGTCCTGGTGACGATCTGGTGGACCCTGGTCTGGCTGGAAATCGTCACCAAAGGGCGGTTCGTTCCGGCTAATGAAGGCTATGTCGAATTTTTCCGCCATTCCAATCTGGCCATGCAGCTTTGTGACGACACGGGCCGCGTCGTCTATGCTTCGCGGGACGTGGCATACCAGGTGCAGGACGATTGGGAGGCGCAATCCATGCCCATCCGCGGCGGTTGGGTACGCTGGTACCGGGACATCCGGCCCCTGCGGGAACGGCAGGCGGCCCTGCACCGCATCAACCGGGCCCTGACCCGGTCGTATGAATTGCTCTGCCGCCTTGGCGACATCCGCCGCCAGTCCGTAGATCAGCGCGTCAAATTGCGGATTTACGGGGAATTGGAAGACATCATCGCCCGCAAGCGGCCGGCTATCGAACACCGCCTGGCATATCTCGAAACGGCCCGGCCCGGGCCGGAGACGGATGCCGTCATCAGCCGCCTCCATGTCCTGGCCTGTTATCTGAAAAAACGCTGTGTCCTCTTGCTGCGGGGGCAGGAAGACGGGACCCTCGATGCCCGGGAACTGGCCCTGGCCGTCCAGGAATTGCAGCACTACCTGGAACGAGCCGGGCTCCGGGGGCGGGCCGGCTTCGACTTGAAGGGGTCCCTGCCGGCGCTGGCTGCCCTGACCTTGTACGATGTCTTTGAAGATACGGGGGAAGCCGTCCTGGCCCAGGGGGAAGTCTATTGGCTCTGCCAGTTCCGTGAAACGGACCGGGACTGGGTCTTTTCCCTGGTCCTGGAAGCGTCCCAGGGAGAAGACTGGCTGCCGTCCTGGCAAGGCCTGGCGGGCTATGCTGTGACCGTGAGCTGTGACGATACGGGCTATGGGCGCAGGCTGACCGTCCATTTGGCCAAGGAGGGATTCCATGGTTAATTTATATGCCTTTCCATCGTGGGTCATCCTGCTTTTCATCGCTGCAGCTAGTGCGCTCTTCTTCGTGAACAGCGTCCTGTATTATTTCCTCATGCCCCAAACGGAATTCCGCCACCTGGGACGGAAATGCCTGGAAGGGAGCAGCCTGGTTTTGCTCCTGTCCGTGGCGGGGATACTCTATGAGGCCTTCTTAGACGGCCTGAACGGCATTGTTTACGCCCCTGCGACCGATTTCTGGCGCTACACGGCCCTGGCCGGTACGGTAAGTGCCCTGTACTGGATCCGTGACCGGCAGGCGCGCAGCCTGTGGATCTTAGCCGCTTCCATCCTGTTATGGCCTGCCTTTGATAAGGCGCTGCCCTTTTCTTTGATCCTGGCCCTGGCTTGTCTGGCCTGGCGCCTGGGCCGCCTCCTGCCGCAGACCTATGCGCAGTACCAGCAGCAGCTGACGGCCCGCTCCATCCAGACCGCCGTGGACTGCCTCGATGAGGGCATCCTCATCAGCCTGGAGAAAGGGGAGCCCATCCTGGTCAATTTTACCATGTATGCCGTCATGGAACAGCTCATCGGTACGGTCGTCCGCAATGCCAATATTTTCTGGCATCTCCTGCCGCTCTGCGGAAGCCGGCCCGGCCTGTCTATGGAGCGCCATGGACAGGACCTGCTCTTTTATCGGGCGTCCGGCCAGGCCTGGCTCTTGCAGCGCCGGCACATCCGCTTCCGCCAGCAGTCGGGCTGGCAGATTACCGCCGCCAATGTGACTGACCTGCACCGCCTGAACCGGGAGCTGGCCGGGAAGAACGAGGTCCTGCAAGAGCGGAATGAGGCCGTAAAGGAAGCGCTCCAGCATGTCGTAGGCTTCCAGACCCGCCAGACGACAGAAACGCTGCGCTATAAGATTCACGACCTCCTGGGCCAGCGCATCACCATCTTGCAACAGCTCCTGAATAACCCGGCCGTCAGCGACTACGCGAAGATACTGCCAGCCGTAGAAGATGTCCTGTCCGATTTGCGGCGCGATGCCGAAGTCCATCCGCAGGAACGGCTGGACGCTCTGGTGACGACGTATCGCAGCCTGGGTGTCGCCGTGACCATACGGGGAAGCCTGCCGGCCGACACCCGTCAGGCTGGGGAGTTCGTGCGCATCATCCGCGAGGCCCTGACCAATGCGCTCCTGCACGGGCAGGCCCGGTCCATTTCGGTGACCTTTGGCACGGCCAGAAAGGCGGCCCTGGTCATTGCCGATGACGGTATAAGCTGTGCGGGACCCATCCGGCCGGGAACGGGCCTCCAGGCCATGGAGCGGCGCGTCCAGGATTTAGGCGGCTGCCTGCACTTACAGACGAAGCCGCACTTTACGATTACCATAGAAATGGGGGAGGATTATGATCCGGCTCATGATTGTCGATGACCAAAAAATTTTACTCGAAGGCCTGGCCAAACTCTTCGAAGGCCAGCACCATATCGAAGTCGTCAGTACCCTTCCTTTTTCAGAACTCGTCGAGCCGGTCTGCAAACGGCTCCGGCCTGATGCCATCCTCCTGGATATCTGCATGGAAGGGAAGAACAGCGGCATCACCTTGACGCAGCGCCTGAAAGCCAAAAATCCCGCGCTGAAGATCATCATCATGACGGGATTCCAGGATATTAGTTTTCTAAAGATGGCCCGCGACGCCGGGGCCGACAGTTTCATTTACAAAGAAAGTACGGCCGAGGAGTTCATCAGCTGCCTGGAGCGGACGATGGCCGGGGAACATATCTTCCCGGACGTCCGGGGCCAGGTCACGTTCGGCATCCAGGGCGTTACCCTGACTGACCGGGAACTGGACATCCTGCGACTGGTCTGCCGCAATCTGTCGTACCAGGAGATTGCCGATGAACTGCACATCAGCAAACGGACGGTCAGCTTCCATATCAGCAACATGCTCAGCAAGACCGGACACAAGAGCCTGGTCGGCCTGGCCGTAGAAGCGGCCGACAAGGGCTACGCGCCGGTCCGTTAGAAGTAAGCCGTCAGGCTCGTGCCGAAGACGAGCTCTTTCATCGATCCGAGAAAGGCCGTGTCGTGATGGTTCCGCAGGGAAAAGCCTTCGATGGCCCAGGCCAGGCCCGGCTGGGGAATGTAATCGAGGCGGGCTCCCCAGCCGCGAAAGCCCATGCGGCGGAAGAAGGTCGTATCGCCGTCCATGGTATGGTAGAGGATGGACGCCGACGGCTGGTCGTAATAGCGTATCCAGGCTTCATATGAGCCTTTTTGCCGTTCATCGAGGTGGCCATAGGTCAGGGCGGCGACGAAACCGGCATCGGCCGTGTCATAGCCATCGGCGTCGTGGCGGCCCCAGGCGTGGAGCAGGTCCAGGCTGGCCGACAGCTTCGGCGTCAGGTCATAGGTCAGGCGCCACTCGGCGATGCGCTGCTGGTCGAATCCCATACCGGCCCGGCTCTGGCCGAGGACCCGGGGCCCCGACGGGGGCAGGGTTTGGAGGCGGTGGAAATCGAGGTAGGCCGCGTCACTTTTCAGGCGGCCGTACTGGCTGCTGTAGAGCAGGCTCCAGCCCCTTTGGCGGTGCCTGTCGTCTTCGCCTGTCGTGCGGCCGGCGAAAAAGGTCAGGCTGCCCGGCCCGCTGTTGCGCTGTCCCAGGCGCAGGCGCAGGCCGTCGACTTTTTTGTCGATGACGTTGCCGTCCAGGAGATAGTAGTTGAACCGGCCCGCTTCGACTTTGAGCCGGTCTTGTTCGTGCTGTACGTAGAGGCGGCCGAGATATAAGTGATGGTTGGCGTCAGGCTCTTTATCGTTGCGCAGGTCTTCGAGCTGCGTGCGCAGCGACGTCTTTTCGTCAAAGTGGACGAAGGGGAAGAGACGCAGGCGGCGCGTCGTCAGGTAGACCCGTTCATCGTGGCGGCGGACCTTATCCGGGGCCGTACGGCTGTCGGCGCGGAACTGGCCGCGGCCCCAGAGCCAGCGGTAGTCGCCGTGGATGTCGACGTAGGGATACGTGTTTTTTTCCGTGACCGGGATTTCCTGATCCTCCAAAGGCGCTGTGTCATCGACCGGCCTTTCCGGGACGGCCGGCGAGCTGGCAGACAGGCCGAGGGGGATGAGCACGGCCCAGGCGAGGCAGGCGGCTGTTTTCCATGGCGGGAAGGACTTCGTGTTCATGAGTATATCCTTTCACAATACTTTTTTATAAGTATATCATGTCTGAAAGTCTGCTGTATACCATACTGGTTTACAAAGAGGCACTTTCAACATGGTGTCCCAAGGGAAGACCAACCAGGAAATCGCCAAGGCCCTCCATATCGCCGAAATCACTGTCAAGAAGCGCCTGTCCCAGCTC